>PLBD01000556.1 GCA_003135315.1 Acidobacteriaceae bacterium
CGAACGATGACCCGGATTGCGTTGTGCCGGCGCATAGCTCATTACCAGCTCAGAGTGCCCTTTTCGAATAGCGTTGTAGATCGCCTGTTCGACTGCTCCCCGATGCCTACCGGAGTAGCCGCACGTTACAAATCTGCGGAAGTCCACCGCGAAGGCCAGCCGGCTTACCCTTCACGCGCTTGCTTCACCATCTCGACGNNAAGATTTCACGAAGCATCGAAATCTAGTTCGGGACCGGCTTTTCCACGCGCCTGGCGACTCCCAACGGGTCGCCAAGACTCTCAACTGGCAGCAGCGGCAGCAAGGGAAGTGAACCTCTGTCACGTGTTATGCCACCCACAAGCTGCAATAACGCGGTGCTGTCACAGACCATGGTCGGGGCTCGCAGAGTTTACAATCGGGGCCGCACTGCCGCGGTCTCTTCGCCATCCGTCAGGATGAATGTGTCCACTCGCAGGCCCACTGGCAACTGGGCTCCGGATTCCAGCTCTACCAAAGTCTCCAAGAATTTCCGGTCGACACGCTCCGTAGGCTCATCGGTGCGCACCTTCTTCGGCCCAAGCAACTCGCTCACCCGAACAACATGTCCCCAAATCTTCTGCTTGCCGTAAGCTTCCGCGGTGACATAGGCTCTCTGGCCAACGCGGATCTTATTTACGTCGGCTTCGTCAATGTCGACGCGCACACGCAACACGCGCGCATCACCGATCGTCAGCACGGGGTCGGGGATGGAAACGGAATTGGTAACGCTTTCCCCACTGCGATGGTGAATCCGCAAGACGATGCCATCGATGGGCGACTTGATGACCGTCTTCTCATACTTGGCCGTGGCTTCAGCGTCAGTAGCTTGTGCCAACCGCACATCGGCTTCGGCAAGGGAAATATCCTCTTCGCGTGAGGACGCATTCAGCAATGAGTAGTGATTGGCCTTCTCCTGATACCGCTCTTTGGCTACCTCGTATTCGCGGGTGTAGCGCTCGTATTCCTCCCGCGAAACTACTCCGCTTTGATACAGCTCCCGCCGCCGTGCCAGTTCCGCCTCGGCGTTAGCCATTACGGCCTGGGTCTCGCGAACCTCCGCCTGAGCCTCTTCGCGCTCTTGAGTTCGCGCGCCATTGGTAACTTTGCGCAGAATCGCCTCTTTGGCCTCCACTAGGGCGGCAGCCGAGGCCAGTTCCGCTCGGTAATCGTCGTTCTCCAAAGTAGCCATCACCTGGCCTTTGCGCACTGAATCGCCTTCGGATACATTGACCGACTTCAGCTTGCCGCTAAGCTGGGAGTCCAGCTGGATGTCCTCCGAGATCGGCTCGATTAGCCCCGGCCCGGCAATCCAGTCGGCCGGCTGGGAATGCTGCGCAACGTGACGAGCGTTGCCTGCGATGCTCCGCACTCCGGAGAACAGCTGCATGGTGACCGTTAAAACTGTTAGCGCTATAGCAACGATGACTGCCAGCTTCTTTTTCACAAAGCCTCCTTCGAATTTCCCTTGACTCAGGCCGCCATGGTTAGACTTGCAGCGATTTCGCTTATTGCAGCCTGTCATGCAGGTACTATGCGGCATGGGCCGAGGCTTGTGCATCACGCGATAAGAGGCTTTTTCGCTACCACTGGGCGGAGATCACTTTCTAATACCGACAGGGCTTTGCTCCCTACCACTATGCAGGTATTCCAGAAGACAACGCCATAGGATGCGAAGAGGCCATTCGCGCGGCTGGCGTCCAGGCAACAGATGTCTCCTTAACGATTCTGCCGTCTTCGATGCAGATAGTGCGGTCAGCGAATTCCATTACTCGCGGATCATGCGTCACGATGACAACGGCACGCCCGCGTTCATGCGCCAGAACGCGCAACATCTCCATGATGCTGCGTCCCGTGTGCGAGTCGAGGGCTGCTGTAGGCTCATCTGCCAGGACGATGCCTGGATCGCCGACCAGCGCCCGGGCGATAGCTACCCGCTGCTTCTGCCCGCCACTGAGGTTGGCCGGAAGCTCGTTGAACTTCTCCCCCAAGCCTACGCTCACCAGCGCTTCGTAAGCGCGCTCTCTAGCGATAGGGCCACGAACACCCTTGACATCGAGCATGAGCTCGACATTCTCTCCCGTGCTGAGTGTCGGAAAGAGATTGAAACCCTGAAAGACGAAGCCGATGTGATTGCGGCGAATGCGGGGCAGGTCACTCTCGTCCAAATAAGCGACTTCCTGGCCGGCAATTTGAACATTGCCCGACGAAGCCCGCAGAATGCAACCCATAATCGACAACAGAGTCGTTTTGCCGCTGCCGGATGGGCCAATCAGCATTACGATTTCGCCTGAACAGACTTTCAGGTCGACACCACGCAGCGCAGGCACGCTGGACCCGCCTTCGTTGTAAGTCTTGGTTACATGGTGAATTGCGATTGCCGGTTTCATAGCTTCTCCTCTATGGATGGTTATCCCTTGAAAACCGAGGCGGGATCGAGCCGCGTCGCCTTGTTGATGGATACGAGCGCTGCGCCGACGCACATGAATAGCGTAAGGAAGAACGTCAACGTTATCATCCATCCATTCATCAAGACTGGGGCGCCAGCCGGTTGACTGTAGCCCACCACTATGCTGCTAACAACAATGCCGAGACCGTATCCGACGACAGCCGCTATGCCCGCCTGCGTCAGAATGATTTTGTAGATATACATGTTCGGCGCTCCCATTGCCTTTAACGTCCCAAACTCCTTCAGGTGGTCCATCGTAGTGGCGTAGATGGTTTGCGTAACTACGACGAAGCCTACGACCAGCCCAAGTATCGCGCCCAACAAGATCGCAATTCCAGCGCCGGTCGCGAAAGTCCAGTACCTCTGTGTGCGCCGGCTGAATTCATGCGTGGTAAGCACGTCCAAGCCGTCCACGCGCGCCAAGATGTTTCTCCTAACCTCGTCCACATTCGCGCCGGGCTCCGTCTTCACCAGTGCAAACATGGTTTGGTCCTCCTGCAACCCGAGAAAATCCTGAGCGTGCTTTACGCTGGTGAAAACATAGGGTTCGGTGGTGAAGGAACGAATTCCCCTGGTAAAGCCGACGACCTGCGCTCGATGTCCGTTGATCTCGAATACTTCGCCAATCCGGGTTACACCCAGTTTTCTCTTGTAGAACTCATCGATGATGACCCCATCCGGAATCTTCAAATCGTGGGCGTCTCCCTCAACCATGTTCCACGGACCGCCCATGCCGGAGTCGGGATCAAAGCCGACGACCTGGATGAGTTGCTGGGCGCCATCGGGCCGCGTCCAGCGCACGCCCTCCATCACAAACCTCGCTGCTTCGGAGACGCCTGGAGCAGTCTTCACCCGGTAAAGCTTGCGCTCGCGGAAGGGCGCTCCCAATTCAAGGTACGGAATGTCCTTAGTGGCCACCCATAGATCCCCGCCGGAATGATCAATCAGGCTCGAGGTAGTTCTTGTAAATCCAACGTACAAACCCATCTCGATGACAATGAGCACGACCGCAAATGCCACACCGGTCAGGGTTACGGCCAGACGGATCTTGTCGTGAAAGAGATTGCGATGAGCTAAGGTTGGCATGTGTAGAAGTCCTCGCGCAGGCAAACTTTTTGCTTGCCGATCGCAGGATCGCAACTCCAGGGCCTTGTGAAGACCGATGCTGTCGTTACGTCCGCCATCTCAGTAACTATGCGCGATTGGTGCTCGGGCGCACATCCCGACAAAAGAGGTTTTTTTACTACTACTGTCAGCAGGGAGCTACATACCTCAATGGAGTAATGCGGGAACACCACGACTGAAGAGTACAGGCATCTCTTGGTGCTCTGAATTTTCTTCCACGACTATTGCGCCGGGGTCAAGAGTGGATTCGTTGCCAAGCATCGGCTTCTTCTCGACGCGAAACCTACTCGACCAGCGACCATATTTCCGAAGGGTTGAATTCCTGAATGGACGCCGCGATTTTCGTCGTGTCGGGGCCGAAGTCGCGCTCGTAGACCACGCCATGGGGACCGACCATGAAGGTCACGATTCCGGTTTCTGCGTACCTCACCGGCGTCGCCAGTATGGCGAAACCCTCGGTCATCTTTCCATTCACCACATACTTCCTGGCGCCGCCGGGGGCGTTGTCGCCCTGAGCGGTCAGAACGCGAAATGTATAGCCGTCCAGTACAAAGGGCTGGCCGGGAGATAACGTGCCGATAGAAGATTTCGGAAATTGGTCGAGGCTCGCTAACGGACTGGGGGCTTCTTTAGCCGACACCGGCCAATACAATCCATCCTGCTTGCCCTGCGTGCTTACGATGCGCTGCGCATACTCCGTCAAGTGGCCACGGCCGGCAAAGTACATCTGCTGTGCATAGGAGAGAGCGTTACAAGCATCGATGGCCAGCAGTTCGTTCCGCCCGATGTTGCGGGCCCTGACTTCCTCGGCGCCGGCGATACCGTCGAAGTACCACCGGCCCGAGGAGTTCCGCGCGAGGGAAACTGGGAAAGCGAAGTTGTCCGCGCCGATGTAGAGCACACGACTGCCATCGCTCATATTGACCCAGCGGTTCATGGTCTCGTACTTTGCGGCGAAAGCCTGCAGTGCAGCCTTGTCTTCCTTGTCGTTTCCTGTGAGCAGCAATGCCTTCAGGTCGACACCCAGGATGCCGGACAGGGAATACTCATCAATGGCCGTCGCTGCCTTAGCCAGCGCCGCGCCGGCCTCCGCGGGTGATGCAAACGTGATTGTCGGCGATTCGGCAGCGAGCGACTCGGTCGTCAGTTCCAGAGCGGCGGTTGCGATACCCAGTAGAACCATCACACTCATAATCAAGACGCGCTTCCATATTGAGGTGCGTAGCATTTTCAATCTCCTTCCAGGATCGTGATTCTCTATAAAGTGAGTGATTATGAATTGCTTCGGACTTAGCGACGGCGTCCCCCGCCGCCTCCACCGGAATGATGTTCGGCCGGCGCGTGCTGCTCCCTGGCCATCCGCTGTGGCGGGCGATTCGCCGCCAGGCTGTTGTGGCCGCGATTGCTCTCAGCGCGGTTAGCTGCTCCATCTCCGCTGAAGCGAGAGTGGTTCTGGGCAGAAAATGACTGGCTGCCACGGTTCTTCGGCTGGGCAGGGTGCTGCACTCCACCGCTGCTGTCGGGTTTCGCTCCCAAACCAGGCTGCGTCTCGCCGGCGTTGGGATTCTGCACGCCGCCGTTGCCACCAATCAGTCCGTGGTTGCCGTTGTTGCCACCGTTTGGCTGATCAGCCGGATTGGTGCCGGGTTTGTCTTCGTGCCAGCCACCATCAGGACCGTAATAGCCGTTCGGATGGTCTGCGCCGTTCGGTCCGTAGTGCGTGTCCTCGCCCGGCTTATAGCCAGCGACGGGATGATACGTGCCATTGGCGCCGTAGTACGCAGTGTTTTCTGATCCCGTTGCTCCGCCCGCATGGTTGACGGATCCAGGGTGCCAGCCGCCATCAGGGCCGTAATAGCCGTTCGGATGGTAAGCACCGTTGGGCCCGTAGTGCGTGTCCGCACCCGGATGATAACCAGGCTCAGGATGATAGGCTCCGTTAGGGCCGTAGTACCCATGATTCTGCGATCCGGCCGCTCCGTTGGCCCAGGGGCGGTAGCCGTTGTAGTTCGTGTTATTCCAGGTGCGGTTATTGATATAGGTGTTGTTGTTGTAGATGACAGTCGAACCTCCACCACCCCAGCCGCCCCAATTGACGTTCCATGCATGCCAGCCCCAGCCGAAGCCTCCGCCCCAGCCGCCACCGAACGTGGCTCCAACCGTGACACCGCTGCCGAAGAAGACGCCGATTGAAGCTACAGGCACTGGCGGAGGCACGTACACCGGCACCACCACAGGCGCGCCGAAAACGATGGCCGGGTTGTATTGCGGAACGTAGACCACCTGAGGGTTCGCCGGCTGAATCACGATGGTGTTCGTCGCCGGCTGGGTGACGGTGATCTGCGGGTTCGATTGCAACGTGCCCGCCGCTTGCGCCCTGGCGCGCATCGTCTGCACTGCGGCCATCACGTCTGCCTGCTGATTGGCGAATGCCTGACCGAGACTCGAGGTCCACGATAGGTTGTGCGCCAGGTTGTCCAGCACAGAAGGAAACTGCGTGAGGGCCTTGACGCTGGGATCCCAGGACTGCTGGTCAATAGCCTGCGCGAGCGCCGTGCCAGTCAGATTTTTATTCTGCGCCAGCCAATTGTCGGCATACGAGACTTGGTCCGGATTGGTCGCGGCGGCAAGGACCTGCGCCACCAGAGCGTCGGGGTACAGGGCGATGGGTGCAACCAGCGCGTCGAGTTGTTCCACCGACAGCGGCGCAGGAGCCGGAGCGGAGCTACTGCTCGGGGTCGTGGTAGAGACCGTCGCGGGTTGCGGCACGTATTCCGGCGGCCCAGCATATTGAGGTTGAGGGGCAGGCGGTGCGGGCGGCAGGACCGGCTGAGAGGCATAGACGGTTCCAGTGGGCGGCGACGCCGCCGACGCCGACGTGGCGCGTACGGCCTGCCAGGCGGCATGCTTCCCGTGAAGCCCGTACGTCCCCGACATATTGTCTCCATAGACCTGCCCCCAGAAGTTAAGGACGTTGCGAGTGACCGTACTGAAATGAATGTGATGTCCGTTGATCTGGCCTTGAATCGGACCCGACTGGTTAGGACCCTCGAAGTCTCCGGTGATCCGGTTGCCATATTGGGCGATTTGAATGTGCTTTACGACCGTCTCACCGTTCTCGACGTTGGTGGAGTAGATCGTCCAGTCGCCCTGAACGTTGTCCGGCGGCTGCTGGGCCATCACGGGCGCGCTGACCATCATCCAGAGGAAAGCCGAAACTGCGAAGCTTAAGATTGCACGTGTCATTCTCATGACATCTCCTATCCCTTGCTTTCTGCGAGCAGGCTGATCATTTCGGTCTGACCCTCCGCGCTCTATCGACTGCGTGCTGATTGATTGCATGGCAGTACTATGCGGCCGATGGGCCGGCACGCACATCACGGAATAAGAGGTTTTTTGGCTAACGCTGCGGGGGATCGTTGGAGATACCACTATCAGGTAATAGGAACGCACCTCTTAAGGCTGCCGGTACAGAAGATTGTGTGCGCGAATTCGCACCTGCCCGCCTATACTTGATGTACAAAGCACAGAACATCGGCCTGGAGCGACGGACGGCAGCCTAGCGGCCGCCGACGCGCCGTGGATTCGTCTGGGAGCGCAATGCCTGCATTGGATTGCAGAAGAGTCGGACCGTTTCTGCTCCGGAGGGCTCTTGCGTCTGTGCTGTCCCTTTCACTTCTGTATACCTCAGCATGGGCGCTCGATCCCAGCCGGCAAATCTCACAATACGCGCACACCGCCTGGCGTATTCAGGATGGAGACTTCAGCGGGACCCCTCACGCGATTACTCAGACCAAGGACGGATATCTCTGGATCGGCACAGAAACTGGTCTGCTGCGCTTCGATGGCGTTCGCTTTGTACCCTGGGTAGCACCCGCCGGCAAACATCTTCCTAGTCGCAAGATCTCCGCACTTTTGGGCGCCAATGACGGCAGCCTATGGATAGGAACCTTTCGCGGCCTGGCCCATTGGAAGAACGGTAGTCTTATCGACTATCCCGACGCCGCAGGCTTCATCGAGTCAATTTTGGAGGATCCAAAAGGCTCGGTCTGGATCGTTCGTTCCCAAGTGCAAGATCAGAAAGGCGGGCTGTGCAGGATCGCCGATTCAGGCGCAGTGCGCTGCTACGGTCCGTCGGATGGAATTCCCTTCGCGTACGCGCAGGCAATCGCCCGCGATCCATCGGGCAATCTATGGGTCGGCAGCTCGAGTGGCATCTCTCAATGGAATCCTGTCTCCGGGAAAGCCCAGGTTTATCTGCCCAAGGAATTGGAACGAGCTAAAGGCCTGCAAGGAGTAAGTGCCATAGTCGCCGAACCGGGCGGGCCGCTCTGGATTGGCACCGCATGGACAGGAAGAGGGCTGGGACTGCAACGATTCGAACGGGGAGGATGGAAGGATTTTGCGGCGCCCGGTTTCGACGGTGCCAGCATAAAAGTCAGCGCCTTACTCATCGATCGTGATGGAGGACTTTGGGTTGGAACCGATAATAACCAACTGTTCCGGATTTATAAGGACAAGGTAGATCGCTTTGGCAGCTCCGATGGCCTCTCCGGTGATGACGTCAACGGCTTCTATCAGGATCGAGAAGGCGACCTGTGGGTTGTTACCACGAAGGGCATTGATCGCTTCCAGGATATACCGGTAGCAACCTTTTCAAGACGCGAGGGACTGACCTCGGAAGAGGTGCAGGCTGTGCTTGCCGCAAACGACGGAACGGTATGGATTGCCAACGTACAAGCCCTGGATTCCTGGCGGCAAGGTAAATTCTCCGCGATATCCGCAGGAAAAGGATTGCCTGGGCGTCTCGTCACGTCTTTATTTCAAGATCATTCCGGCCGCCTGTGGGTAGGCATCGATGGTGGACTAACGGTTTACGACCATGGCCAATTTCGACCGGTTAAGGAGCCGGACGGTAAACCCTTGGGAGTTGTGGTAGCAATTACCGAAGATACGAATCACGACATCTGGGTCGCGGTAACGACTCCGGCTCTTCTTCGCATTCACGATTTCACTGTGCAGGAAGAAATCGCTCCGCCGAGAGTTCCACGCGTGGAGAGTCTGGCGCCTGACTCATCCGGCGGCATCTGGTTGGGACTTTTGCGCGGCGGCCTGGCCCGATACCGGCAAGGCAGGCTGGAATCGTTCCCCACTGCTCAGCCCGCAATCTCTGATGTAGTCAACAATCTGTTTGTCGATTCTGACGGTTCGGTATGGGCGGCAACCGGAAACGGTGTAATCCGCTGGAAGGCGGACAAGGTGGAGAAGCTCGACTCCCGCAACGGTCTGCCTTGCAACTCGATCAGCGCAATCGTGGCCGACGATCGAGGTTCCTTGTGGCTGGATGCGGCATGCGGGTACATCGCGGTCGATCGCTCGGAGCTGGAAACCTGGTCGAGGCAACCCGGCTACCAGCTCAAGACTCGAGTGCTGGATGCATTCGACGGAGCTCAGACGGGGGTAACGCACTTCCGCCCGACGGCGGCTCGCTCCATCGATGGCAAGCTCTGGTTCGCAAACCAGAATGTTGTGCAGGAAATCGATCCGGCTCATCTCCACCGCAATGCTGTGCCGCCTCCCGTGCATATCGAGCAGGTCATTGCAGACCATAAAGCCTACGAGAACACGGGAGAATTACGGCTCCCTCCCCTGACACGCGATCTTGAAATCGACTACACCGCCCTAAGCCTGGCGGTTCCGCAAAAAGTCCGCTTTCGCTACCAACTGGAAGGCCACGATGCCGATTGGCAGGATCCACAGGGCAGGCGTCAGGCTTTCTACAGTGATCTTGCTCCGGGCACCTATCGATTTCACGTTATCGCCAGTAACAACGACGGAGTGTGGAATGAGACGGGTGCGGCCATGGGCTTCACTATCTTGCCGGCTTACTACCAAACCATATGGTTTCGACTGTTGTGTTGCGCCATCTTCGCATTTCTGCTCTGGGCGCTTTACCGGCTTCGCCTCCAGCAGGTCGCATCACGCATGCAGGCAAGGTTGGAAGAACGTCTTGCGGAACGCGAACGGATTGCTCGCGACCTGCATGACACTCTGCTGCAAGGTTTCGTCAGCGCTTACATGCAACTGGATGTCGCCAACGACCGTCTGCCGCCGGATTCGCCGGCAAAGCCGCTGGTACAGCGCGTTCTGGATTTGATGAGGCAGGTAAGCGAAGAAGGACGACATGCCATACGCCGGCTGCACTCCCCCGGTTCCGGCGGGAACGATCTTGATCAGGTGCTCTCGCGCGTCCAGGAGGAATTACCCGCCCAATCGCCAGTGGACTTCCGGGTTATTGTGGAAGGCAAGCACAGAGAGCTGCACCCGGTGGTTCGCGAGGAAGCTTGTCGCATCGCCCGTGAGGCGATCATCAACGCATTCCGTCACGCGAACGCCACGAGCATTGAAGTTGAAATCGAGTACGGCCTCCGCAGGCTGGGAATTACCGTTCGCGACAACGGGTGCGGCATCGACTCGAAGGTGCTTCAAACCGGTCGCGAAGGACACTGGGGCCTTTCGAATATGCGGGAGCGAGCGGAGAAGATCGGCGCCAAGCTGGACGTTTTGAGCCGTCCCGGCGCTGGAACGGAAGTGCAACTGTACGTACCGGGCAAGGTAGCGTTCGTATTCCCAACGTCCAAGCCCTTCGGGAGATGGCTGTTCCGTTGGTTTGGCGCCAAGCCTAAGAACGATGTTTCAGTGCCCAGGGAGTGAGGGAACCAGTGAGCGAGCAAACGCATATTCGCGTCCTGACCGTAGATGATCATCCGCTGTTGCGGGAAGGAATCTCAACGCTTATCAATAGTCAACCCGACATGTGCATCGTGGGCGAGGCCTCCAGTGGAGCGGAGGCATTGGAGCGATTTCGCCAGCTTCGACCCGACATAACCCTGATGGATGTCAGGCTTCCGGATAAGAACGGCATCGACGCCATGATGTCCATTCGCAGTGAGTTCCCGAATGCCCGCGTCATCATGCTGACGACTTCCGAAGGTGACGTGGAAATCCAGCGGGCGCTTGCCGCAGGGGCGCAAGGCTACATCTTGAAGAGCATGCCACCCAAGGACCTGGTCGAAGCTGTCCGTACGGTCCATGCGGGAAGAAAACGCATTCCAGCTGCGATCGCAGCCCACCTGGCCGAGCATTATGCCGACGAAGACCTCACCGCCCGCGAGATCGAGGTCCTGCAGCAGATTGCGGGAGGCAATCGCAACCGCGATATCGCCGACCGATTGTTCATCTCCGAGGAGACCGTCAAGGTCCACATTAAACACATCATGGGGAAATTGGGCGCCAGCGATCGGACGCAAGCAGTTGCCATTGCCCTTAAACGCGGCATCATTCATTTGTGATTTGCGTCGCCAAGCGGATACCGCAAAAGTGTTACAAGAAAATTCCGAGGCTTAGGGATTCTTTTTGCTTCCGGAGGCAATAGCCTTCTCAGAGACGGTTGACGCCGTCAGTTCTGAGGAGGGGACGTGTCAAGGTTGTATTCCGGATTTCCTGCTAGAGCGCCGGGCGCTGGGTTGCTGCTGTTGCGAATGGCGATTGGTGCAACTCTCGTCGCACAGGCGGTGCCTTGTCTTTCCGGTGCGCAAGATCCAAGACTCACGTATTGCCTGCTCGCGCTCGTAAGTGGCGCCTCTCTGATCGTCGGCTTCTTGACGCGGATAGTTGCCGCAATCGCCGCTACCCTGGTTGCGAGTGCCACACTTCTTTCCCTGACTTCGAGCTCGGTTGGTTCACTCCGGAGTCATCCGTTGGACCTCAATATGATTGTGGTTGCTGTCGCCATTGCGCTCCTGGGGCCCGGCGCAATCTCGCTGGATGCGGTGCTCTTTGGACGGCGCAAAGTCATTATTCCTCGTTCGTCCGTATCCTCTAGACTGTAACTCTATCAACCCGCCTTCATTTCTTAGCGAACTCCACAGCTCACCTGATCGTGGTAGCGCCGCAGTTTACCTCTCGTGGTAGAACCGCAACTTCCTATTTCGTTATCTGCCTGCTTACCCCACCGAGGTAGCCAAAAAACCTCTTATCTCGTGATGTGCATTCTGCTGTGTACTCGCATAGTAGCTCTAGCGGATGGGAGCGGTAGAAGCGGCTGTATCGACCCCAGTAGGTGCGTCGCGGGCCCAAGTCTCTTGCTTACATTCGTAATTCTAGGAATTGAGGATGGTAAGGCAGATCATGAAAATCCAAGCAAAACATATCTCGCAGGTAACTCGTCAACTAACAACAACCTTGAAGCGTATTGCTTCGCTTACTTTGAAGCTTCCGGTGCTGGCTATGGTTCTGGTGTTGTCGTTGCCAGCCGTACTCTACGGGCAGGCAAGTCTGAGCCTTGCTCAACCTCCGAGCACGGTCGTAGCGACTGGATTCTCCAGGGCTCGGCAGGTGGCAACGGACGCACCCGGAAACATCTACATACCCAATAACAGCGGAGGCATAACGAAGATAACCCCCGGCGGGACGCAGTCTGTCATCGCCACCGGCCTCTCTCCCAACGGCATAGCGGTGGATGGAGCCGGTAACGTATACGCCACCACTGGTGTTAGCCTCGTGATGATTACGCCCTCCGGAGCGCAAACCACGCTCAGCAGCAATTTCACCAATCCTACGCAGGTGGCAGTGGATGGTATTGGCGACATTTACGTCACGGATGTCGGCGCTGGACAGGTAGACGAAATTTCTGCCGTCGATGGCTTTGACGTCTTAGTTAGCAACTTCCCGTCTCCCACGGGAATCGCCGCGGATAAGCGGGGCAACGTCTTCCTTACGCGTGCCAACAGCAATCAGGTGTATGAGGCCAGCGGTAGCAATCTGAGGTCTATTGTAGTCAGCGTCAATGGTCCTACCAGCCTGGCAGTGGATGGAAATGACAACCTCTTCATCGCGGACGCGGGCAACAATCGCGTGGTAGAGGTTCCGGCGAACAGTGGTCCGCAGTTCACCATTGATTCTGGGGTGGCCTCGACTGCCATTGCGGTGGATGGAGCTGGCGATCTTTTCGTATCAAACCCTACTACTAACCAACTGTTGAAGGGATCGACGATATCGGCGAACTTCGGCTCCGTTAACACTTGCAGCTCAAATTGCGGTGAGACCATAACCCTGACCTATGCCGTGACGGCGAGCGGTAACTTAGGCCAGATAAGAACCCTGAACCAAGGTTCGAACCAGACAGGCCTCGACTTCACTGTGACCGGCAGCACCTGTCCCGAGTCGCTGACGGCGGGTTCGACTTGCACCGTCAGCGTAAAGTTCGCGCCGAAGTATTCCGGACTCCGCACCGGCGTTCTCCAGATCACGAGGCCCGACGGTACTTTGGCGGCGTCAACCATGCTGTATGGAGTTGGGCAAGGATCGCAGATTGCTTTCGACCCAGCCACTTCGCAGAACATAGCCAGCCTCGCGTCGCCCAATGGCGTGGCGATGGACGCGGCCGGCGATCTGTTCATCGTGAACACTCACGATTTGGTCGAGGTACCTGCGAACTCGGGCGGCAGCCAGAATGTTCTGTACTCCGGCCTGTCGGAGGGGACGGCGGTAGCGGTGGATGGAGCGGGTAATCTCATCGTCGCCGACATGGGCAGCACCCAGGTGCTGAAGATCACTCGCAACGGCTCCGCGAGCACCGTGGCCACAGGGGTTTGCCCATACGGTGTCGCTGTAGATGGCATGGGTAATATCTTCATCCCGGACCTCTGCCACAACCAGGTGCTGGAGGTTTTGGCTGCCAGTGGCACCCAGCTCTCTCTAGGATCGGGATTGAACGCTCCCTGGGGAGTGGCGCTGGATGCTTCCGGCAACCTCTTTGTTGCGGATAACGGAAACGCACGCTTGGTCAAGATCCCGACCAACGGCGGCGCCCAGACTACCGTCGCTTCGGGGCTCGCTGATCCGTTGGCTGTAGCTGTCGATGCTGTAGGCAATCTGTTTATCACGGTGAACGATGGTGTGGAGGCGATCCCGGCTGGCGGCGGCTCTCCGGGCACGTTGGACACAACCTCTTATCCAGGCGGCGTCGCTCTGGATGGCGCGGCCGATCTCTTTATCGCGGATACCAACCACAACCAGGTGCTGGAGCTCCAGCGCTCGCAGCCCCCGGCACTGAATTTCCCCGCGACTCCGGTAAATCAAACCTCCAACCCGCTGTCGATCACGGTGGACAATGTGGGCAATCAGCAATTGAATGCCCTCGAAGGCGGGTTTAGCATGCCGCGAAACTTCGAGCAGGTAGCAGGTTCCGGCACGCCCCCGGATTGCACCAGCACCTTCTCGCTGGCGCCAGGCACCAGCTGCAATCTGAGCATCAGCTTCGATCCCACCCAGACGGGTCTGATCCAAGGCACCGCTGAAGGGAAGGACAATTCACTGAATCGCAATCCGGCAACGCAGCTGATCACGCTCAGCGGAACCGGTCAGTAACGAAGAAGCTGGTTTTGGGTACAATACTGACTTTAGCTTGGAGGGCTGGCCGCTTGCGGCCAGCCCAAATTTCTGCATTCCATGCTCATCGTACGATGCGGGTCAGTCTACAAAAACGACTACATTGTTGTGCGTAAAACCTGGGCGCCTTTAACCACTCGTAAGCTGGTGACTTGAGAAATCGTGGCGCGTGGTGACACGGACCCGAAAGCGAACCACCTCTCCCTGACCTTCTGTATTGCTCACGTCGATCGATTCAGCATGGCGTAAGAGACTTGTCGGGCTGTCTATAACCCTTTTGAGGTATTCCGAAAGCCCCGCCTGAGGGTAACCGCTGATATCCGTCCGGTGGTAACGGAGAAGCCTGCTATCGCGTGATGCGAGATTAATCGCGGTCCGTCATAGTGACGGCATGATACACAATTCGTACGCAAGCGGTGTTGATCTGCAGACCAGGAAGCCGCCGGCCTCCGGAGCATCTCACGGCATGGCGATCGTGGAAGATTCCGAAGGCGACTCTGCGAGCAGAGTTCAGTTCTTAGATACCATCGTGACTAACGCAAACCGCGTTAACTTGTTCGGATTTGGCTATCGGCCCTATTGGATCATGTCCGACAGAACTGGCCTATCGGCATTCGCTTATGCATGGGCATTCTCGCGGCGGTTCCTTGCTGTTTCCGGAATCGGCTTGATCCTCGCCATACTGGCGGCTTTGTTGCTGTACAAGCTCGTCCTCGAGGCAAAGGCCGTTTTGGGGAAGCCGGCGGCTCGCTCGTTTCTCCAGGATTGCCTACTGATCATCATCCCCTGCTTCCTGCTGGTGAGTGTCCTCCTCAGGCAGCCCATGAGTTTGACGCTCGCTTTCCTGGGAACGCTACTGCCTTTGTATGGCTGCCTGGCTCGTATAGGGTGCTTTCTGGGAGGATGCTGCTACGGGAAGCCGTCCCCGGTAGGTATTCTTTATCCCGCGTCAACGTTTCATTCCATCGATCACGGATGTAGAAGATCTTCGCCTAGTCCTAACCCAGGCATGCGCGTGTTTCCGATACAGCTTGTAGAAGCGACGGTGCAAGCGGTGCTTTTCGTAACATTGGCCACCCTCGTGTGGCACTGTCCGCATGCAGCCGCATCGATCTTCTGGTTGTACCTCCTCCTGTACGCCGTCAGTCGGTTCGTGCTCGATTTCTACCGAACCACCAGCGCCCGGCCTAGATACTGGCGCTTTTCGGAAGCGCAAATGGTATGCCTGGGATTACAGGTGGTCGGCTTCGCGGTTCTGGTCCAGCAATCATTACGAGCAGTCTGACGGACAGCGCCGTTACGTGCAGAAGAACTAGTACAGAAACTCACAGATTTCGGAACAATGACAAACCCGGCCAAGCCCAAAGGACGCACCAAGCCATCGACATCGGGACCAGTGGTTGCTCTGACCTGCGTGTCAAACGGACTGGAAATCTAGGAAGCAAGGAAGCACGCAGCGCTGGCATCACCAGCACAGGGGGGAACGTCCTCGCGACAACAGTCGTGGGTAAATATCGAATGGATTATTTTGCCGCGCCTTTGATCTAGAACCGAAACGCCCTGCGCTTGAAGATCTCCCGCACGC
>PLBD01000475.1 GCA_003135315.1 Acidobacteriaceae bacterium
TCCGGTCACCTCAGCACTACTGGGTACCAAAATACCCTAATTGGCGACACCGCAGGCGGAGGCAATCCCGGAAATCGCAACGTAATGTTAGGATTCGAGGTTGGTATAAACGACGTCGGGGGTAACGACAACATTAACATATGGAATCCTGGCGCCAACGAATCCAATACCATCCGTATTGGTTTTCCCTACTCGACCACTAACTGCTTTGGACTGTACACACCTCCTTGTGCACAAGAAAATACCTACATTGCCGGTATCTACAATGTCCCGCTCTCGCCCGGCTACCAGCAGGTCATCATAGACTCCACCGGCCACCTTGGCAGCACCACTTCCACCGCTGGCGGCGTCAGCGGCATGTGCGGCGCGCCCGGAAGCTTTCTTCTGACCAAGTGGCTGACTTCGACTAGCGTCCAGTGCACCAACATTACCGAGGTCCCAGGGACTTTTAATGTTGGCATCAACGGCGTGCCAAATGCAGCGGCCCAGCTCGATGTCGTCGGTGGCTTGGGGAATATCAACACGACCGACACGCCAACCTCCTACATGATTGCCTACCATCCGGTGCTTAACATTAACCCATTCGGGAACCGTAATCTGTTTGTCGGCGTATTCACCGGCGGCGGCGGTAATGACAATACCTTCGTCGGGACGAATACTGGAGAAGTTAATAATGGCGGCTTTCAGAATACTTTCGTCGGCTCCGCTGCTGGGCAGGTCAACACCACCGGCTATGACAACACCGCCATGGGCTGGGAGGCTGGCATGGCTCTCAACGAGGGAAATGGGAACACCTTCCTTGGCGCCGCGGCTGGCGAGGCGAACACCGCCGACCTCAACACCTTTATTGGAGAATTCGCTGGGATCGACAACGTAACCGGTTACGCCAACACTTTCGTTGGGGAGTTCGCGGGATTCAACAACATCGGCGGATTCCGCAATACGTGCCTCGGCGGTGGTGCATGCTACGGACCTGAATCGGGGACCAACAATATTGACGTCGGTTATTCTGCGGGCACCCTCGCGGCCGGCACCGGCAACATCGACATTGGTAGTCAAGGACTCGCCACCGACACTCTCACCATCCGTATCGGTGACGTTAATGGCTTTCTCTCTCACCAAACCGCTACCTACATCGCGGGTATCTACAATTCGACTGGAACCCCGACCCCTCCTTTCCAGGCGGTTTGCGTCGATCCGAACGGAACGACGTTTGGAACAACGCCTGGAACCAATTGTGTAGTTTCATCTCTCCGTTTCAAGGACCAAATCGCCGACATGGGCGACAGCAGCAGCAAACTCTTCCAACTGCGGCCGGTCACTTTCTTCTACAAGCCACAATATGACGACGGAGCGCACGCTCTGCAATATGGCCTAATCGCCGAGGAAGTGGCCAAGGTCTATCCCGAGATGGCGGTATATGACAAGGACGGCCAGCCCTACACGGTGAAGTATCAGTTGCTGGCTCCCATGCTGCTGAATGAACTGCAGAAGCAGCACGCCGTAGTCTCTGCGCAGCAGGATGTGATTCAAACTCAACAGGAGCAGATCCATGACTTACAGCAGCGCCTGTCGCGCATAGAGTCGCTCATCGCCAACAAGTAAGAGTGCGGCAGGGCGGCCCGCGCCTTTTATCCCACCGGGTGCCCCACCCAAGCCTCCTTTGGTGGGGTGGGGATTTTCTCTTCAGCCCAGCGATTCTTCGAGTATGCCGAAGTCAAAGCCTCCGCGGATACCGATAACCGACCACCACTTCTTGTCATCACGAGGAGGGCCCTGGCCCGACGAGGGATCTACTGTACTGACAACTGACCACCGGCCACCAGCCACTTCCCTAAAGTCTCCCGCCCTTCGTCCGATGTAACTCCCAGCGGCCGACTACGCGAGCGGTGGGTCAGTTGCCTTCTTACGCTTTGGCGCGAGATCGCGCTTTCCCCTCCCTGTTCCAACTGACCCACTCTCGCCGCCGGCCGGCCTGCGGGCGGACGAATCCATCACGAAAAGGAAACCTATGACCAGCTTGCGCCGACTTGCCTTTCCACTGCTTCTGTCATTTGTCTTCGCAACCTCTGCTCTGGCAGCCGCTCAGAGTGAAGATGAGCGCACCGCGAACGACCCGCAATCTCCCGGCCAGCCGTCCGTCTCGCAGCAGATCTTCACGCGCCCGGGCATCGTGATCACTCCTGCCAGCAGCGTCATGCGTCCCGAGGACGCCGGCCTGCGCGCCCACACCAACCATCTCATCTTCGTTCCCGCCGGCCATCCTCTGTCCTCGCCGGTGCCCGACTATACCTTTGCCGAGACGCCTGCCTCTATGGGTTGCGTCTACAAGGTTGGTCCAATCTATACGGGCTGCAATCCGGCAACCGGCGGCACCAATCATCCCACCGGCGGTTGGGGTGCAATCGCGTTGGTCGATGCTTATGACAATCCCAACGCAGCTTCCGACCTGGCTGCCTTCTCCGCCAACTATGGTTTGCCCGCAGCAACCTTCACCAAGGTCTATGCCAACACTTACTTCGGCACGCTCAACGGCATGACGGCCAGTTGCAGCGGCACTCCTCCCGCCGATTCCGACTGGGGCGTCGAGGAAGACCTCGACATCGAGTGGGCGCACGCCATGGCTCCCAGTGCGCAGATTATTCTGGTCGAGGCTTGCAGTAATTCCTACTCCGACCTTTTCTTCGCCGAGCAGGTTGCCGGACTTAAGGTCACGCAGGCCGGTGGCGGCGACATTTCCAATAGTTGGGGTAGCGGAGAGTTTTCCAGCGAAGTCGCCTCCGACGTAGTCTTCTATAGATATTATTGGAAGGTAATTACCTATTTCGCTTCGGCAGGCGACTCCGGATGGGGCGCAGCCTATCCCAGCTCTTCACCGTGGGTAGTTTCCGCCGGCGGTACTACCGTCAATCGCGACTCCAGCGGGAACTTCCTGAGCGAAAGCTGCTGGTCTAATTCCGGTGGCGGAGTTAGCCAATACGAACTTTGGCAAAGTCCGCCTGTCATTACAAACGGTATGGGACCGTGGGCCAGCTTCCAGTATCCCATGTTCGGCCAGACCGCGCGCCAGACTCCCGACCTGGCCTTTAATTCCGACCCTGCCAGCGGTGTCTATGTCTACGATACTTATGGATATAGCGGATGGATCGTAGTCGGCGGCACCAGTGTAGCTTCACCTTCCCTGGCCGGCATAGTTAACAACGCCTATAATCGCCAGGGCCAGGCTCCCGTAGTCGGTGGCTTCTATACCAATCAGGAGAACAACCTGCTCTACTCGCAGGAGTTCAACCACGTCAACTATAGCCAGAACTTCTACGATGTAACTACCGGCTCCAACGGCACCGGCCACAACGCCGGCCCTTATTACGACCAGTGCACTGGAGTAGGAACTCCACGCGGAAAACTCGGCAAGTAACAAGTAAGTGGAAACGCCGGGTGCCCCGGGTCTCGCGGGTTTCGAGACCCGGGCGAAGCGCGGGCAACGCCGAGGTAGAAGCTGGCAGGTGGAAGCGCGGGCCTTTAGGCCCGCGAAATTCAACCGGCCTAGCCGCGCAGCGGCGGCATTTGTGTTAGCCGCGGGCGTAAGCCCGCGGTCAAGTGGAAATAAATACGCGCCGCGGAGCGGCGACACTGAGTTGCGACACAGTCTGCTTTAGCCCCTGAGGGACCGCTTGGCTGCCCCATCTTTGTCGCCTCACTTTGGCGACAGGGTGGGCAAGGGCGATACTAATAAATCCCACTTCTGTAGATCACCCACCAGCTCACTACCAGCGCGGCAATCGTCTCAGCCACGCCCCACCACAATGGCAGGAAGTATGCTCCCAGGCCAAGCACCGCAAACAGCAGCCAGAAGGATTTTCGCTGTGAACCCAAGTCAGGTATTCTCCCGCCTGTCAGGCGACATCAGGGAGATCACCCTGAGGTTTAGCTAATTGCTAATTGCTTCTTCTCCGCCTCTACTACCTCTTCTTCCTGCGGCACTACGATGGGCACAATGGTCAGCATGTCGGTCTGCACCTTGTCCCACTGCTGGATCAGCAGGCCCTTGGCCTCGAACAGCTCGCGGATCTTCGCCGAATCCCAGCCCACTACTTCCTCCAGGATCGGCACCAGAATCGCCAGCGCGCTGTCGCTGATCACCGAGCGCTTGGCGATGGGCGCCAGATATCTGTTCTCCGACACCGCAATGGTGAAGCCGTCGCGCCGGTTCACGTGCAGCATCACGTGAATGTCCGAGCTGCCGTCGCCCACATACACAATGCGGTCGGGCCCGGTCTTCAGCTTCTCCAGCAACTGGTCGATCACGGCTACCTTGCCGTATCCCGCGGTCACCTGCTTGATGCGCTCAATCTCGCCGTCGGCGTTGTACTCGAACTCCGTGCCGTAGATGTGCTCGGGCGGAATGATGCCCTCCAGCGCCGAGCGGATCACCTCCACCGGCCCCGCCGAAATCACGTAGAAATCGAAGTGGTAGCCCTCAACCTCTTCCGACAAGAAGCTGTACAGCGCATCGATGTTCGGCTTCAGCCGAACCCGCTTGCCCGCTTCGTACAGGTGCTCGCGCCGAACGCGCGAGCGGAACTCTGGATCGTGCAGCAGCAAATAGGCGAGCTCGCCCCCCTGCTGCACCAGGTTCAGCTTCGCCATCCCGGTGGCCTTGCGCTCGAATTCGCTGGTGGAAATCCCCAGCAGCTCACTCAGGACGTAGCCCGAGTCGTTGAAGCTCAGGGTCTGGTCAAAGTCGCTGGCGAAGATGTAGCGCTTCTTCGGATGTATCTTCTCTAGCATGGCCTCGAATTCAGTTTGATCGTTATGCTGGCGCATGTCGCACGCAGCCCTCGTAAGCTGTGTAATCCTTACACAATTAGATTCGCGCCGTGGTGGAAGGATGATGAATTCCAAGGAAAATAGGCTAACATATTTGTTATCAATCAGATTGACGGGACGTCAAAACCAGATCGGCGGGTCATTAACGGGGTGAAAAGGCGCAGCCAGGAACCTGTCGCGCTCTGTCGAAATCCTGCCCCCGACTGCTCTCCGTAGTTCACGCAAGCAGCTTGGAATGGCAACGGCCTGAGTCCCGCTCCGCGGGACGGAAGATGATAGCCCACCGCAGCGTTGGGTAAGCGTACACAAGAATCCAGAGTCCACCGGGGGACGGAACAAAACCGCTCTAGTCCAGCGAATTCAGAACAGCTTCCGCCGCAGCGCGGCCACTGCGCCGAGAAAGCCCGAGCCAAACAATACAATGCTGCCAGGCTCAGGAACCGTGCTTCCGCTGACCTCGCCGTAAAGCGTGAACGATTCGGAAGGAAGGCACGAATAGCCGCCATGAGCGCCGGCAATGCAATTATTGCCCTCAGCTTGGGAGGGACAGCCTGGCGACGTGCACCCTACACCGGAATTCTCGTCCCAGTAAACGGGGTCGCCGTTGGGGATCATGGCGTTCTCCAGGTTCACCCAGTAGGTGCCGTTGTTCAAGGTCGGGCCGTTGAACATCCCTGTCTCGGTGCAGACGTTGAACCCATACACGTTCATGGTGCAGCCGGATTGGGTGAAGCTGACCACCTGATCGAAATACGTGGTGCCGCCTAATGGCCCGGAGGTCATCCAAACTTCCGCCGACTCAAGCGTGTCGCCAGGGTACAGCCACGCGCCAAACGACATACCCGTGATGGTGGTGGTTCCGGTGGAAACGGTGAAGCTGTCGCCAACGATAAATCCGAAGTTGATGGTCCAGGCGTCGGTGTTCCCGTTAATCGGACCATTGTTATAGATCTGTTGTGCCGCGGCGGGAACCGCCGCCAACATCAGGCACAATGTGAGGAGTGATAGCGGGACGATGCGCAGCTTCATGGCAGCCCTCCCAGTCAGCTGATGGGCTGGCATTATGCACCCAACGGAAGCCGCCGTCAACGGAATACGCAGGCTTTAGCCCGGCGTCGCCTCCGACGAACCTGCTTTTCCAACTGGCCACTGGCCGCTGCCTCACGCCGGCTGCTGCCCAACCCTCGCCGCCGAAGCATCCTTCTCTCCGCCTTGCAGCCCAGCCGCCTCTGCCGGCGGTCCCGCCAGCGTTTGCCGGAAGAATGCGGCCACTGCGTTCGCCACCGCCTCGTCCTGCAAATCGGCTTGCCACAACGCATCGATCCCCGGCTGCCGTTCCCGCTTGCCCTCGCAGCGCAGCAGCACCGGCGTACGCGGCGCCATTCGCCTCAGCTCTCGGCCAAGCGCGTCACCGTCGCCGCCGTCGCTATCAAGAATCAGGATGGCGTCCACCCTTGTGGTGGAAACAAACCGCATGGCGCGCACCGCCGTACGCGCAATCACGACCTGAAATCCCGCCGATTTCAACGCGGAAACGAACAGAAAATACGGCTCATGCTGATCGCACAGAAGCAGAAGGGTTAACTGGGCGCTCATGAAATGGACCTTTCCAGTTCAGATCGGCTTTCCATTGCCGACATTGCTCCGGGAAAGTTGGCCGGCTCCGAGGGGGAATCTCTTATCCGGGATGTTCCAGTAATTCCCCAATTGCGTCAAGCATTTATTGGCAATGGCCCGTTATCAAAGTGGTGGCCGCTCTCAAGTACGAAAGTCGCGCGGACCCTGCTTGACTCCGTCCGGAAATCGCGCCGCAGGATCTTAGTCCCTCCCGCTCAACTTCGCCGGAGCTCCCCTTTCCGGCTGTTATAATCAATACAATTCATGACACGAAAGCGTTTGATTCGCTCCACTACAGTTCTTTGCATTCGCCGGGATGGAAAGGTGGTTATGGCCGGAGACGGCCAGGTCACCCTCGGCGAAGGCGTCATCAAGCATACGGCCCGCAAGATTCGCCGCCTGTATCAGGACAAGATCCTCGCCGGCTTTGCCGGTTCCACCGCCGACGCGTTCTCGCTCTTCGCCCGCTTCGAGTCGAAGCTGGAGCAGTATCACGGCAANNTGGCCAAGGACTGGCGCACCGACAAGATGCTGCGCTCGCTGGAAGCCCTGCTGCTGGTCGCCGACCAGGGCCAGACCTTCCTCATCAGCGGACAGGGCGACGTGATCGAGCCAGACTCGGGCATCGCGGCCATCGGCAGCGGAGGCCCTTATGCCATCGCCGCTGCAACCGCCCTTTTCGAGCATACTGCCCTGCCGCCGCGCGCTATCGCCGAAGAAGCCATGAAGATCGCCGGGAAAATTTGCATCTATACCAACGACAAGATCACGATCGAGGAATTGTAGGAACAGTTTCGAGTTTCCAGTCTCCGGTTTCGAGTGAGCCGCTGCAAGGCCCGCTTTTACCGAGGTCACGACGTCCGGCACCTTTGGCACAACTCGGAGCCCGGAGGGCGAAACTAATTAGCCCAGCGCGGAAGCGCTGGGTTGAAGCATGAAAAGAAATCCAAGTCCCTTCAGGGACGGCACAGGACTGATCCCTGTGCTCCGCTAGCGATGACAATCATGGGACGCGGACGTCCTAAACTGGCCACTGGCCACTAGCCACTGGCAACTGAGGTCTCACTTGGCACTCTATCTTCCCGCTACCACCGATGAAGAACACGTCGCACTCGACGAACTCACCCCACGCGAGATCGTCCGCGAGCTCGACAAATACGTTGTAGGCCAGAACCAGGCGAAGCGCGCCGTCGCCATCGCCCTGCGCAATCGCATGCGCCGGCAGAAGCTTTCCGCCGAGCTGGCCGAAGAAGTCATCCCCAAGAACATCATCATGATCGGTCCCACCGGCGTGGGCAAGACCGAGATCGCCCGCCGTCTGGCCAAGCTGGCCAACTCGCCCTTCATGAAGGTTGAAGCATCAAAGTTCACCGAGGTCGGCTATGTCGGACGCGACGTGGAGTCGATGATTCGCGACC
>PLBD01000179.1 GCA_003135315.1 Acidobacteriaceae bacterium
GAAGGGAAAGGATGGGCCACCCGCCAAGAGAACAACTACATTTACGCTGGCGTTTACCCATGTCTCGAAAAGCGCGAGACATGGGGCACCCGGAACTTTTCGAGACCCGGGAGGCGGTCTTCCATCACGTTTCCTCCACGAGCAAAAAAAAGCGGCCAGCATTGAGCTGGCCGCCGGAAGAGCGTCTTCCGCGAGCTAGGGCGCTGCGTTGAAGATCGCGCCGACTGCTCCGCTGTTGGTTATTCTGGTCGCGCAGGTGCAGGACTGCACGCCCGACTCGCGCAGGCTTGCCGGACAGCCGCTGGGGTCGGGGATGATGGGAGCACAGCTGGCCGAGAATCCGCCGAAGATCGATCCCGAGTTCGGCGAAGCGGTCAGAGTTGCCGTGGCGTTCAGCGAGAAGTTTCCGGTACATCCCTCGCCGCCGCTGCAACTGATACCAGCCGGATTGCTGATGACCCTGCCCGATCCCTGGCCGGCCTCGTGGACGGTCAAGCTGGGCGAGTTGGCGGAACCGCAGGATCCCACGGCGAAGGTCGCCGTTCCGGAGAGCGAGCTTCCGTTGGGCGCGACCGCCGTAATGGTGGCTTCAGGGCCCGATCCGATATTGCTGCACGAAGCGGTTGCCGTCACCACTCCAGTAGAGTCGACCGTAGCCACGCGCGTATCGCTGGACGCCCATTTCACCTGGCTGGTCAAATCCCGCGTCTGCGAGGAACCGGCGTAGGTTCCGATGGCGATGTACTGGGCCTTCTCGCCACGGTTGCTCAAGGTCTGGGGCGGAGCCATGACTTTCAGGGAACTTAACGAACCCGGGGCGCTGCCGGCGCCGTTTTGCATGCACACCGAGACGGAGGCGGTGGCGATCAGGCCACCATTGCCGGCTTGCGCATTGATCGTTGTAGTGCCGCAATCTCCCGCGGGAGCAACCAATCCCGTAGAACTGACGGTCGCGACGGCTGGGATACTGGCAGACCAGACCACCTGGTCCGTGATGTCCTCGTAGTACACCCTCCCGGTCTTGCCGTTGGTGTAGGTTCCGGTGGCCGTCAACTGTGCGGTTGCCGTCGTAGGTACGAAGTACGCGGAGTCGGTGTCGAAGCCTACAGTCGTGGGTGTTATGGCGACTCCAGTGAGCTGGGCGCTGGAGCCACAACCCGCGATCAGAGCCAACATCATCAGAACCGAACACAAAGCAAGGATTCGGCCAGTCATCGGATGTCATCCTTTCGGGATCGCCCGTGAAGACGCGTCGCTCTAGCCGCTTCAGAACTTGAAGTGGAACGCTGAAGGGCGCTGGTTTTCACGGGATCGTCACCGCGAAGTCTCGCACCCTGGTCCTGAAAATGTCAACAGGTTTTTTAACTCAGCTTGCGTGGGCACCGTGCTTGCCCATGTCTCGAAAGGCGCGAGACACGGGGCACCCCGTCTCTACCTAGCGAAAAATGCGGCCACTCCGCCGAGGGCATCCTGCAGTCCGTGGGCCAGCATTCCAGGGCGCAGACTCTTGCGCCAGGAGGCAAGCAATCCCAGCAGCCATCCGTGAACCATGATGGCCAACATGGCTTTGCCGTAGTATCCATGACCGAGCCCGAACGCCACTCCTTGCAGGATGAGACCGAAGGCGCGGCTGCCCGTCCACGCGCCGAATTGCCGGGTAAGATATCCGCGGAAGATGAGCTCTTCGCAAAAGCCGCCGGTCACCGAGAGTCCCAGCCACGCGACAAGCTCGAAGGCGGTCTTGGGCACAATCGTGGCCAAAGTGCTATTGGTGTGGACCCCAAGAAGATGAATCAGACCGCTTGCCACCGGCACCGCAACAACGATGAGGCCGATGCTGAGTCCTAGATCTCTAAAGAAGCTCTTGAGCGATTGCCAGCGTCCGGAAACCAGGCTTCCGATCGAGAGCCCGCGGCGTTTGAGCGCGAGCCAGATCATCCAAACCACGAACCACTCAACCGCGATCACCGTGAAATAGCCCGACAGGCGCGAACTCATCCCGGGCAGATTGGCGTTGGGAAGCCCGTGCTGATAGGCGCCGGCGACAGACATGATCGCGATCGGCAGCAGCACCAGAACGGTATGCCACCAGGGCGCGATGGGATTGCTCGCAGTATCGGCCGGCTGGGAAAAGTCCTGGGAAGGCTCGATCGCGGTCAGAGTTGCGGCCATGTTTTTCTCTCCGCGTCTGATACGGCCCAGCGCGGAGAAAGGTTTCAGCGGCGGTGACTGGATCGGATGGTCGCTACGGCGTGATCTCCCAAATCACTCCACAGCCCAAATGAGAGCAAAGAGTGCGATCTCCTCCACGGGAGGCCGTGCCCCAGAGATTGCCACTGGCATCGATGGTCACGTTGCCAATCGGCCAACCGCCGTCGTCGAAGCCGGTGAAGTCGTAAAGATCGGTGAGCAGCCAGGTACCGTCGGTTTGCGGCGCAACTTTGAAGACCGATCCGTAGCCGTGAGCGCCGTCACTATAGGTGGTCCCGTAGAGATTTCCGGCTGCATCCATGGTCAGGCTGCCGTTCGGGCCTCCTGATCCGCCAACAATTCCAGTCAGGGTCGTGAGCGTCCAGCCGGTGGCCGAGGGAACCAGTTGGTACACCGTTCCACCGTTGGTGCCGGGGCCGCCAGAGACGGTCGCCCCGTACAGATTTCCCATCCGGTCGAAGATCAATCCGCTTCCTGGACCTGCGCCGTTAGCGCCGCCGGTAAAAGTGAACAGGGTGTTCTCAGTCCAACCTCCCTCGAACGGCTGCAGCTCGTAGACCAGGCCGTCGTCGTAGGGACCGCCGCCGCCGGCTGTGCCGTAGATGTTTCCGGCGCTGTCGAAGACGACGCCGTATGCCGGATATTGCGCCGCTGCTCCGCCGAAAGTGTAAGCGACGCTTTCCGTCCAGCCTTCGCCTTGCCGCGAGACTTTATAGAGAGTCCCATCGTTGTGAATGCCTCCCAAGGCGGTCGTGCCGAAGATGTCGCCGGCCGTATCGAACGTCAGATCGCCGAAGTACGGAAGCCGTCCATCGGCGCCGGCGGTGAAGGCGTGGAGCACAGTTTCGCTCCACTCGCAGGAGAAGTGCGTGCACAAACGCGCAGGCGGAGTGAGCCGGTAGACCGTTCCGCAGCCGTAGCCATCGGTGCAGCCATTGCCGCCTCCCGACTGGGTGGTGCCGTAGAGCGCACCGTCGGGCCCGAAGACCACTCGCGAGAGGGGCCCGTCGCCATCGTCTCCAGCGAGAAACTGGTAGAGCCCCGTGATTGTCCATCCGGTTCCGTGGTGAGACAGCCTGAAGACGACACCGCAGCCGCCGTCCGCCTGGCAAACGCCGGTCGACTGGTATCCGCCGAAGCCGGTTGTGCCGTAGAGGTTCCCCCCGGCATCCAGGGTCAGGCCAGCCTCCGGAGTTGCCCCGTCGCCTCCGTTGCTGAATTTATGAATGACGGTGTACGTCTGCGCCTGCGCCGATTGCAGCGCAACCGTTGTCAGCAAACACACCACGGCCGCTGCGATTGCTGTGCCCCGCGGAATACCGGCCAGTCTTGGTGTGGAGTGGTTCGCCTGGTTCGTCATGAAGGTCTCCTTGCTGATTGGGGAGCGATTCAGCGCCCGTAGCGCACCTGGAACTTGCACGCGGGCGTGGCAGTCTTGTCGATGTCATCCTTGCGTTTGCCAAACTGCTTGTACCAACTCAACAGCGGTTTCATGGCAGTGGTGCGGTACAGGCTGGGAAGGCGCTCGGAGGAAAATTTCTTCCCTGACGAGGAGGTGCTGTCGAAGAACAACGTCTGGGGATGGTTGCCGCGATTAATGGCCAGCCAGAAGGTATCGACGTCGCTTCCGACCGTCAGTCCGTTTGCGCCAAGCTGCGGCGTGGTCAGCGACTCCAGCGCAGGATCGTCCAGGATGGCCAGAAGTTGCTTCATTTCATCCTCGCTGAACTTGCCGGCGTGGATCTGGTGGGACTCCGGCTCCTGCATGGAGACGCCGCTGTGCTCGAAACGATACGAGCCGTCGCCCTTGACCTCCATGCAATCGCGGTAGAAAGTCGGCATGCTTGACCAGTTCCGTTGCAGCACCATGACCTGTTCCTGCGCACAGGCCGTACCCAACGCGAGGAGAATCCCTAAAAAACAGCCAAGGACTCGCATGCCGCGATAGTCTCACCGGCCGGAGTCAGGTGCAATATGAATTTCGCGCGCCTCAGGCCAGAAGGGCCCGGATGGGGTGGCCGGGCGGCAGGTTGAAAACATCACTCTGCCCAGTTCGGCATGCAGAGCGAAACAGATAGCACCAAAGTGACTATACTGGGCTCGTATTGCACTGGGGGATGTGCAGGCCCTCGCATAATTTGCCCCAGGATGGCCCTGAGACCCCGCGGACGACCCAAAGGGTCACCCGGCGCCATGAAGCCATATAAACGTCGTTTATGCGCAAGCACGGGGCATTGTACGCGAGCCCCTTATCGCCTAAAACACCCTAATCGACGGCTCAGTCAATAAATTGGCATTTAGGTGCCATGCAACCGCCGGGTTTCCCCCTACGGCGTCACCGGACTGGGCGCATCCTTCGGCGTCGACAGATAGCCGGTGATGCTGTTCTTGTTGGCGCTGAAGACCACCAGTTCATACAGCATATGATCGCGCCCGGTATAGAACTGCAGCGGCTCAGCCACGGTCTTGTCTTTCTTCTCGATGGTCCTGTCGTCGGCCATCACGTCGAGGGTAAACCGGCTCTTCTTCGGGTCTACTTTCTTCAACTGCAGACTCACGGTCCCCACCGGTGTGCGCGCGTTCTTCTGCAGGGTGAAGTTGTAGTAATTGCGTTCGCCCTTGCGCTTCAACTCCTCCAGCTCGGAGGCGTTGTGGGCCACCAGCCCGCTCTGCACGCCGAGATCGCCGATGGTCTTCTCCAGCTTGGAGTTGGTTGCGGCCAGATCGGACTGCGTCTTCTGGATATCGGTCTTGGCAGCGCCGACATCGGTCTTCACCCCGCTGACCTCGCCGTTGACGGCGGCAATTTGCTGGCCCTGCCGGCTCTGCTGCGCGGCCAGCTTGGCCGCGGCCGCGGCAGTCGCCTCCTGCTCCTTTTGCAGCTGGGCGGCACGCTCCTCCAGTTGCTGCTTGGTCATGCCAACTTCGCTGCTGATCGTCTCCTTTAATTCTGAAGACGCGGCGTGCATCCGCTTGACCAGATCGGCCTGCGCCGTTTCCAGCGCGGCCTGTTTCTGCTGCAGCGCCGTGAGCTCGGACTTCATGCTGAACATCAGGTACAGCATGGCGAACACGTAGATTGTGACCGCAGCCAGCAGCACGTACTTCACGATGTTGCCCGCATCGGAGCCGGCCCATCGCGATTCGTGCGCAACGCTCTTTTCTTCATCAAACATGGTGAGTCCTTTCCTGCCAGCCTAGATTCTCTGGGAGCGCGCAACCCCTGTCAATGCAACATATGTGGCGGGAGAGCCCAAAAGTCACCGGGGCGCGATTACCGCCCGTCACCGTTTACCCTTAACCCCATGGGTGAAAATGGACAACGAAATCCGCGGCAGCGTGGCTCTTGCTAAGCTGGAAACACAACTTGAGACGTGTGGTTGGGATCGCGCAGCAAAGAGACAATGTCTGAAAAAAAAGTCAGGCTACGCAGGCAGGCGATAAATTCTCTCGCGGCACTGCTGTTCGCGGTCGCGTTGAGCGGCCCTTTGCCGGCGCAAGGGACAGCTCCGCAGCCAGCGGCTGACAAGCCCGCTCCGTGGGCGTACAACCTCACGGTCGATGGCTATATCGTGCCCAACGGCACCGGTTACGCCAGTCCGGTCTTTACCGCCGACAAAAACTGGCATTTCGAGGCGCGCTACAACTACGAGAACCTCGACACCGGTTCGCTCTGGTTCGGCTACGACTTCAACTTCGGCAAGAAACTGAAGCTGGCCCTGACTCCGATGCTCGGCGGCGTGATGGGTGAGACGACGGGAATCGCTCCCGGCCTGGAGCTAACGCTGACGTACAAGAAGGTCCAGCTCTACGTGGCCAACGAATACGTCTTCGACACCACGAAGTCCTCCGGCAGCTTCTATTACAGCTGGCCGGAACTGACCTATTCGCCGGTGAGCTGGTTTCGCATTGGGGCGGTGGCGCAACATACCAGGGCCTACCACACCAGCGTCAACATACAACGCGGATTTCTGGTTGGGGTCTCCCACAAGAACCTGGAGTTCACCACGTACGTTTTCAATCCCGATCTGGCGACTCCGACGACAGTGCTGGAAGTGGGATATAACTTCTAGCGCAAAGAGACAAACTCATCTGAAGAAATTGTTTTCGACTGAAGTCGTGCCCTGACACAGACCGTCTGGAAGAGAAAGCAATCACAGCCAGCCTGGTCCGCTAAGGTCAGCTCCCCAGGAAGCCGCGGATAGGCGTGAGCGCAAAGGTCAGCAGCAGCATCAGCACCGCCAGCAGCGCGAGGGCGCGGCGATTTCTGTCGAGCGGCGGCCACTTGGGAACATTCGGGTGCCTCAGGCCGGTGAATCCCAGGATCACCGCCCACACCAGCCAGCCCGGCCAGAAATGGATGCCCAGCGGTATCAGCGCAAGAATGCTGGCCCAGGTCACCCAGCGGTGAGCGCGCGGCGCGACGGCGTAAGTGATGTGGCCGCCGTCGAGTTGTCCGCCGGGCAGCAGGTTCAGCGCGGTGGCCAGCATGCCCACCCAGGCGGCCACTCCCACCGGATGCAGATACAGGCTGCCCAGCGGCGCCGCGTGCGGCATCAGTGGCGCCACAGCGCGATATACAAGATTGAAAATCAGGGGATAGCCCAGGATTAGCGAAGAGTCGAATGCCGTCGGAGGCATGGGCTTCGAAAGCGCCAGGCCCCAGAACAGCACGGGAACTGCAACCAGAAACCCCGCGATCGGTCCGGCGATGCCGATGTCGAACAACGCCTGCCGCGAGCGAATGGGCGACTTGATGCGAATCACCGCGCCAAACGTTCCGATCAGCGTCGGAGCTGGAATGAAGAACGGCAGCGTTGCATCAACCCCGTTTCTCCTGGCCAGGATGAAATGTCCCAGTTCATGCGCCAGCAGAATGCCCATCAGGGTCAGCGAAAAAGGGATACCCAGGAAAATCTCTGACGGATGGCGGGCCAGCCATTGCAGGTGAAACAGCGGCAGCACCACGGAATCGTCGGTGAACGCCGGCAGATCGTGCGCAAAGTTGTATTGCAGGCGCGCGCCCACCACCAGGGTTGTGAACAGCGTAATCAGCAGCAGCAGGATGTGCAGCCAGTATCGCCGGTTCGGCGCGGGCGGCGCCACGAAGACCTGCGGATAGGACGAAACTTCGAAGGTGTAGGAAACCGGCGGCGTGGAATTAGACATCGCTAAGAACAGTGGCCAGTGGTCCGTGGCCAGTCAGGAAACCTTCGACGAGTGTGCGGCAATCCGGCTACTGACCACTAGCCACTGACCACTGCTCTACTCGATGGACTGCAGCTCCTTCCCGGGCTTNNACGGTGAAGACGCCAAAGCCGCGCAGCTCAATACGATCGCCGCGCGCCAGCGACTTCTTCATGCTTTCGAAGACGGTTTCGACCGCCATCTCGGCCTTGGTTTTGGTAACGCCGGTCTTGGTGACAACTTCGTTGATCAGGTCTAGTTTGATCACAAGCAGCTCCGCAAGGGTTGACGCTCGCCGGGCGCAATGGCCTACACCGCAGACGCAACTGTGATTCTATCCGACTTCACAGATTCGCGTAAGTTACTTTTATACTTCGACTTTCGAGCGGATGGGCGAATCGTAGTGAAGGCCGGGGGGATTGTCAATCGGGAACGGAATCCGGCAGCGGGCCGGGCTGATTTCCACAAGTTACTTGCCCTTGAAAGGTCTACCGCGGATTGCGGCAACAAGCGCTATGATCCCGCCGAAAATTGCGAACGGAGCAAACACCGGTCCGCCCCACCAATTCGGGTAGTGCAACTTACCCGCAGCTAGCGTGAAGGAGCCAGCGCCGATAACCAGCACAGCGAATACGGCGAGGAATAGACGAGTGACGGGCCGCCTTTCGACCGGCAACAAGTGTGAATGCTTGTGCTTCATTAGTCTGCGACCGCTCTCAGGATAAGCCCTTTGTCAATTTGCTCCGCATTCCGTAAGATGACGTTTCGCAGACGAGCAGATTTTGTGTCAGGGCGCGACGTGACAGGCCAGTGAAAAAGTCGCTTTGGCGAGCTTTGTATCAGGGCACGACTTCAGTCGTGCCGAACAGGCACCAGAAAGAATTGGGGCTTTAGCCCCTGCAAATGCCCGCTCAGGGGCTAATGCCCGGATTTGTATTTTGAACGATCGGCACGGCTGAAGCCGCGCCCTGATACAAAACACACTATTGTCATCCTGAGCGGAGCGTCCGCCTGTTTTTCCGACCCGCCGACTTTGCGGGTCGTGCGGACGCGCAGTCGAAGGATCTGCGGTTCGTAATGTAGCGCATATTTTCTGCCGCCCGTCGGCCCAAAGGAGTTTCATGGCAATCAAGAGCGACCGCTGGATCCGCAAAATGGCCAACGAGCACGATATGATCAACCCATTCTCGGAGAAGCAGGTCCGCGAAGGCGTCATCTCCTACGGTCTCTCTTCCTACGGATACGACCTGCGCGTCGCCGACGAGTTCAAGATCTTCACCAACGTCAACAGCACCATCGTCGATCCCAAGAAATTCGACGAGCGCTCCTTCGTCAGCCTGCAAACCGATGTCTGCATCGTGCCGCCCAACTCGTTTGCCCTGGCGCGCTCGGTGGAGTACTTCAAGATCCCGCGCGACGTGCTGACCATCTGCGTCGGCAAGTCGACCTACGCGCGCTGCGGCATCATCGTCAACGTGACGCCGTTTGAGCCCGAGTGGGAAGGCTTCGTGACGCTCGAAATCTCGAACACCACGCCGCTGCCCGCGCGCATTTACGCCAACGAAGGCCTCTGCCAGATCCTGTTCTTCCAGTCCGACGAGATGTGCGAAACCAGCTACAAGGACAAGCACGGCAAGTATCAGGGGCAGAAGGGCATCGTGTTGCCGAAACTGTGAGTGGCAGTGGTCAGTAGCCAGTGATCAGTGGCCAGTGGCCAG
>PLBD01000610.1 GCA_003135315.1 Acidobacteriaceae bacterium
ACGAGGGGAACAGAGTGCTGCCGTTCCCCTTCGATCCAGTCCGAAATCCTACTTCGCCCCGACGGCCTTCACGCGCTTGCTGAGGCGGGACTTGTAGCGGCTGGCGGTGTTCTTGTGGAGAACGCCCTTCTGCACGCCCTTGTCCACCACGGAAACGGTGGCGCGATAGGCGGTCTGGGCAGCTTCCTTGTCGCCCTTGGCGATGGCCTCTTTAAGGGAGCGGAGCGCTCCGCGCAGGCGCGACTTGTTGGCGCGATTGGTGGTTGTCTTGGTCTCGGTTTGACACGCACGCTTGAGCGCCGAAAAATGGTCTGCCATACTTTGCTGTAATCCTTGCTGAGGAATCTCGACGTGAGCCGGATACTTGATTCTACCGGAACCTCGCGCCGACCGGCAAATCGCTTGCTCACCGTACCCCCGTTCTCGCATCGCTGCCAGCCTGAAATGGACCGGAATTCCTGCAACCCTGGCCTGTACTCTCCAATCTTTTACGGTCTATTCATACCACGCTGCTAGCCTTGTCTCTGGCTGCGCTGGAGCGGCGCTGGCCAACCCAGTGCTCCTTTTGCCGTGGCCTGTCATCTAAAGTGGTGGAAGGAAATTTGACACAGAGTTCAAGAAACGTACCTCAATCAATACGTAATGGCGCTTTAGCAGGATTGACTCTGTCCCGATTCGGGGTTACGCTAACCGCCAATGAGAGTAGTTCCTGGCTTGGACGAACTTCCGGCCGCAATCCCTTCCTCCGTTGCACCGCACCGTCGCGCACCTCAATTTCAGGCGAAGCTTTGCTCTCACTCAATCAATCTACCTGTCCGCGCAACAACCGCGCGCATTGGTCTCTTCGTCCCCATTGGAGGCTGTCTTCCGACCCTGAGTAAACGATGAAGAAGAACATTGAAATAAGCCCGAATATCGCAACCCTGTTTGGCACGCGTGACGAGAACCTGCACCTGCTGGAACATGGTTTGAACGTTACCATCAACCTGCGCGCCGAGTCCGTCGAAATCACTGGTGCTGCCACCGATGTTGGCCGCGCTGAGCAGGTTTTTGCCGACTACGAGCACCTGCTGCGCAACGGCCATAACTTCGTCAACGGCGACCTCGGCGCCATGATCCGCGTGTTGACCGCCGATTCGACGGCCACGCTGCGCGGTCTGGCTGAGGCCGGCAAGCAACGTTCGTTTGGCAAGCGCACGGTGCAGCCCAAGAGCATCAACCAGCGCCGCTATCTGGAGGCCATTGAGAAGCACGACATGGTCTTCGGCATCGGCCCGGCAGGAACCGGCAAGACCTACCTCGCCGTCGCCATGGCCATTTCAGCGCTGTTGTCGAAGCGCGTGAACCGCATCGTGCTGGCGCGTCCGGCGGTGGAAGCCGGCGAGCGTCTGGGCTTTCTGCCGGGCACGCTGCAGGAGAAGGTCGATCCCTATCTCCGTCCGCTGTACGACGCGCTCTACGACATGCTGGAGCCCGAAAAGGTCGATCGCTATCTGGAAAAGAACGTCATCGAGATCGCGCCTCTCGCCTTCATGCGCGGGCGCACGCTCAACGACGCCTTCGTCATTCTCGACGAGGCGCAGAACACGACCTCCGAGCAGATGAAGATGTTCGTGACCCGCCTGGGCTTCAACTCCAAGGCGGCCATCACCGGCGACGTCACCCAGATCGACTTGCCCAACGCCAACCGCAGCGGATTGGTTGAGGCGGTGGAGATCCTCGGCAAGGTCGAGGGCATCCACTTCTGCTACTTCGACGAAGGCGACGTGGTGCGCCATCACCTGGTGCAGCGCATCATCCGCGCCTATGAGGACCACAAAGGCCGCAACGAGCAACTGTCGCTTTCGCTGGAACTCAAGAATGGCAACGGGTACGCGACCACGGGCAGCGGCGACGCCCGGGTGTACACCACCAGCCTCGCGCGCGAAGCTCCGCTGGCGGAACCGCTTCCCGCCGAAGCGTCTCCGCCGTCGCCCAATCGCGTTTCCGAGTAGAAAATTTGGTACCATGGTGTGGGAGGGCTCCATTGCCCTCCCATTTGTTCTTGATACGAAAGTGGTCATTCTGGAGCACGACGAAGAGGGCGTTCGCGAACGGAGCCTGACGCTGTTCGCGGCAAAAGCACGGCGCGCGATGAAATTGCGCGGCGAAGTGAACATCCGCATCACCTCCAGCCGCGAGATGCGCGAACTGAATCGCCGCTTCCGCAAGAAGAACAAGGCTACAGATGTTCTTTCGTTTCCCTCAAGCGTTCCAAAGCTGGCCGGCGACATTGCGATCTCGGCAGAGATCGCTGCCGCCAACGCTGCGGGACTTGGACATTCCACAGAAACCGAATTGAAGGTCCTCATCCTGCACGGGCTGCTGCACCTCGCGGGCTACGATCACGAGGCCGATGGCGGCGAAATGCAGGCGCGGGAAGCCAAATTGCGCGCGTTGCTGAGGCTGCCGGTAGGACTTATTGAGCGAACGCATACGACAGCTGAAAAGCGTTCGCGGCCTTCAGCCCGCAAGTCCGCCTCTGTTTCCCGCATAGGACGCCGGAGATGACCCTCCCGTTATCAATCCTGCTGCTGGTGCTGATGGGTTTGCTCACCCTGGTCTCCTACGTGGACCGCCTTCATGCCGAGATGGGCAAGTTCCTGGCGCGCGAGTTCCAGGAAAACATCGATGTGTACGAAGAACGCGTCGAGCCGCGTTTGCATGTGAGCCGCGAGCGCGCCGCGCTCTCCATGGCGGTGCTGACGCAACTGTGCACCGCCGGCATCGGCGTGCTCATCGGCTACGTCCTGTTCATGGAAAAGCGCTGGGTGGTGCTGGACCTGGTGCAGGCTGCCGTCAGCCTGATCTTCATCATCGTCATCTTCCATCAGTTACTGCCGTACCTCTTCTTCGTGCGCACCAAGGGCGAGTGGCTCGCAGGGTGGGCGCCAGTGCTGCGAGGGCTCATCTATCTTGCTCTGCCGGCGACCCTGATTCTCGGCTTCGGGCTTTCCGTGGCGTCGTTGAGCAAGGAGCACGCTGAACGGCAGCCCGAGCATCCTTCTGAGGCTGTCGACGCCTTGATCGAGGCCGGACAGGAAGAAGGAATCCTGGAGGAGAGCGATCGCGACCTTATCCAATCGGTGGTGGAGTTCGGAGACAAGACGGTGCGCGAGGTGATGACGCCGCGGCCGGAGATCGTCGCCGTGCCTGCCGCAACCACGGTCGAAAAACTTACCGAGCTGCTGACGAAGTATCCCTACTCGCGCATTCCCGTGTACCAGGGCGACATCGACCACATCAAAGGAGTGGTTTACGCCAAGGACGTGTTGCAGGTATCCGATGTCGAGGCGCACACCCGGACGGTGGGCGATCTGATGAAAGCCGAGGTGTACTTCGTTCCCGAGACCAAGCTGGGCAGCGAGTTGCTGCGCGAGATGCAACGCGACAACATACGTCTGGCGATCGTCATCGACGAGTACGGCGGCGTGGCCGGACTGGTGACGATCGAAGATCTGGTGGAGGAGATTGTCGGCGAAATCCGCGACGAGCACGAGAAGTCCGAAATCGTGAAGGAGAGCGAAACTTCCTATATCTTCAACGGAAATACCGACGTCGATCTGCTGGACAAGCTGCTCGGCGTGCGACCGGAGGAGAAAGAGGCGACGACCATCGCCGGTCTGGTCAGCGAACTTGCCGGACACATCCCCAAGGCAGGCGAAGTGTTTGAAGAGAACGGGCTGCGCTTTGAAGTACTGGAGTCGACGGAGCGCCGCGTCGACCGCGTCCGCGTCAGCCTCCAGCCCAAGCAGGTGGGAGCCTGAGCGTTTGGATAGTTCGGATCTTTACTGAGTCGCGCTGTAGAGGGTGGAGCACGCCTTCAGGCGTGCATATCCGTCAGTCTTATTGAGGAGCGCTTTAGCGCCTGAGGTAATGCTTTTACCGCAGCGGCTAAAGCCGGCTTCGCCACCGCATCTCAAATGCACCGCTGAAGCGGTGCTCCACCCTTTGCCAAGTTAAGGGTCCAACATGTGCCTGTACTGATGTAGATACAGCACAGTGGATCTCGAAAGTAGAAAAGATGGCATTCCGCTCCGGCTTCGTCTCCATTATCGGACGTCCCAACGCAGGCAAGTCCACGCTGCTGAACGCGCTGGTCGGCGAGAAGCTGGCCATCGTCACGCGCAAACCGCAAACCACACGCAATCGCATCCAGGGAATCATCAACATCGAGCGCAAGAAACCCACCCAAGCAAAAGAAGCTTGCGTGGGGCACCCACGCCCAGCGGGACAGGTCGTGCTGGTCGACACGCCCGGCATTCATAAGCCCATCAACTCGCTCAACCGGCGCATGATGAAGGAGGTCTACGACGCGCTGGAAGGCTGCGACCTGCTGCTACTCATCGTGGATGCGACCGCGAAGTTCGGCACCGGCGACCAGTTCGCGCTCGACATTGTCAAGAAAAGCGGACAGCCCTGCATCCTCCTGCTGAACAAGATTGACGCGCTGGACAAACAGAAGCTGCTGCCGCTGATAGCGGAGTACAAGTCGCTGCACGAGTTTGCAGAAGTCATTCCGATCTCGGCGCTCAAGCGCGACGGGCTCGACATGCTGCTGGATACGGTAGTGAGGGCGCTGCCCGAAGGCCCGCGCTACTTCCCCAAAGATCAGCTCACCGACCAGCCCGAGCGTTTTCTGGTGGCGGAATTGATTCGCGAGCAGGTGCTGCTCACCACCGAGCAGGAAGTTCCCTATGCGACGACCGTGCTGATCGAGCAGTACGAGGAAGGCGCAAGGCTCACCCGCGTCGCGGCGGTAATCTATTGCGAGCGCACGGGCCAGAAGGCAATCCTGATCGGCAAACAGGGAGCGACGCTGAAGAAGATCGGCACCGCGGCGCGATTGCAGATTGAAAAGCTGCTCAACACCAAAGTATTTCTCGAGCTGTTCGTGAAGGTGCAGGCTGGCTGGCGCGATTCGAACCAGTTCATCGAAGGGACCGACTGGCGCAAGAATCTGGGGTAAGAATTCTCTGGACAAGCGGGCGGTTGAGAAAAACCTTGCGGCCGGTCCGTTTTGAAGGGGCGCGCCTTTAGGCGCGCCGTAAAGCTGCCGAAACCCACCGGCTTTCGCCGCTGCGGACACTCGTTTTCTGCTGATGGATTCGCGACTGACTGTCGCCGCTCTGCGGCTCGGGTTTTGTTCCACTTCGAGCGTGGGCTGACGCCCNNCATCCCGCCGCTTCGCGGCTGGTTTGATCGACCTTCGGACGGTTTATCCCACGGCCAAATTCTTCGGCCAGTAGCGCATAGTCTAAAGGCCAGCATTACGATGGTATCGATCTGCGCGGCTGAAGGCGCGCCCCTTCAAATCGGCAGCCTGAGCAGACCCTACCCGCGCTCATCTCCGCTTTGGGTCGCGGATTCGAAGGCTTCCGGCTGTAGTTTGCCGTTGCGCTTCAGCAGCACTTCCACCTTGCCTTCGGCTTCTTCCAGCTCTTTGCGGCAGGAACCGGAGAGCTTCATGCCTTCGTCAAAAAGTTCCAGCGCGCGGTCGAGCGACACGTCGCCCTTTTCCAGTTCCTCGACGATCTTCTCCAGCCGTTCCAGGCACTCTTCAAACTTAGGCAAGGTCGAACTCCCCACGCGATTGTAGTTCAAAATGGTGGCCGCCAGAGGCGAAATTTGCGGGGTTAAGGTTGGCGACAGTTCGACTTACACCGCCGCGCGCTTGCTGGTTCCCAGCGCTTCCAGCACATCCACGGCACACGAATAACGCCCAAAGGGAGCGCTGATCTGCGCGCCCTGCACCATGTCTTTAACGGCGAACAGCATATCGCGCGCGATGGCCACGCCTTCGGCGCGGGCGGCATCGGCGGTCGTCGCCTTCGCCATGCGGGCGAAGATCTCGTCGGGAATCGAGACCCGCAGCTCGTTCTTCATGANNCAGTTCCGCGCCCGCCTCGACCTTGAATTCAAAGCGGCGGATCTCCTCGTCGATGTTGGGGGCGCCCGGATTGGCGCCAACCGCGATGACAAAGCCGGTCGAGTTTCCCGTGGGATTGCCGCCGATATCGAGGCCGCGGTTCAGATTGCGG
>PLBD01000318.1 GCA_003135315.1 Acidobacteriaceae bacterium
GCCATCGAAGACGTGTTCTACGCGGTCAACGCAAAATCGGCGCTCAAGCTGGGACACGTTCGCGGCGTCGCCATGCTGGCCGCCGCGCAAGCCGGTCTTATTGTTGTCGCTTATTCGCCGCTATCCATCAAGTCGGCCGTCGTCGGCTACGGCAGAGCCGAGAAATCGCAGGTGCAGCTCATGGTGACACGCTTGCTGGACCTGCCCGCGCCGCCGGAATCCGCCGACGCCGCCGATGCGCTGGCCATCGCCATCTGCCATCTGCATACGGCGGGAACGTTGCAGCGGCAGCAAGCGCCTGGACGCTGAGCACGCAAGACGTAATCCAGGAAAGCCGCTGCTAAAACGTTCTGAAGGTCGCCAGGATCTTCTGTTCAATTTCCTTCGTCTCGGGCGCTGGCGTCTTATCGTCGACGCAAGGTCCTGTGAACGAGATCGACAGAGGCCTTCCCCTCAAGTCGTAGAAGAACTGGTCTGGGTAGCAAACGCCCCCACCACCAGGGCCGTAGTAATAGAAGACCTGCCCGTCGATGATCTTCGGTTCGGGTGGACTGTCCTGACCGGTGGGCTCGTACTTCATCAGGCTCTCCAGGTCCCAACCTTTGGTGTCGACCGACACCCAAAGGGCATCGTCAGGATGGCGAGTGTCTTGCAACTGTGCCGACCTGCCTTCTTCTACCGCCTCGCGAATTGCGTTTGCATACTCCGGGTCCCCCTGGTCATGCGTGTACTTCTCCTGCCACGGCTCTGCGATCGGAGTGTAATTAGGAGGATAAGAAAAGCAGAATCGGTATTTGTCGTTGACGTACGTCTTCCATCCGGCGGGTTTATATTCCGTAGGGCAAGGTGGCACTCCGGGGGCAATACCGAGGCCGGGAGGATCGGTTTCTTCGAGTTCGAAGGGCTCCAGCCCGGATCCATCGGGTTTGGAGAAATACCCGCTCATCTGCCGGTAGTCCTGCGAGAACTTTCCATCGAGTATGCCCATCAGTTGGTTCTCAGGGTAGTACTCATTTAGCTTGAAGTTGCCGAGCGAATCGACCTTACCCTTAAACCACAAAGTCTTGCCGTATTGGCCGCCCGGCGAAAATCCCGAGAGTTCCGAGCCGATGATGCTCAACTCGAACCAAAGTCTGGAGTCCGCGCCCAAAGTACCGCCGTAATGCGCGGTGAACTGGATCGGGGCTTCCGTTGCCGGCGATACCTTCTCGATAGCAAGCTTGTTGTCCTTTACCCGGACGCGAAACGAGAGGATCGGGCTTTTCATGGGAGGGATCACCTGAAACAGGAATTCCTTCTCGTCCGGGGAGACGGGGAAGAAGTCCCAATGCTCCGCAGTATCGCTTCCCAAGAACGGTATGTCGCTGACGCCGCCCGGAAAGACGAATAAACCGGCAAACCCCGCTGTGGTCAAGACGGAAGGGTACTCAATGCTTCCATCCAGGTTCTTGATTCGCACCAGTCCGCTCATTTGAATCGTCTGTGGCTGCGTAGGTTTGGGCGACACTGCGCGCAGGCAGATCCCCAAAGCGTAAGGCCGGTCAGGATATATTCTTGGTGCCCCCTGACCGTGCACTTCGCCGCCTTTGGAGATCATCTGTGGCGAGTCAGCCGGGCCCCAGGCGAGGCCGACGACCGAGATCTCCATCTCCCCGAACGCGCTGCCGCCCATCTTCCACTGCACGGGCGGCGGAAACTCGAATGTCTCCTGCAGAACCTTCGACGTGGATTGATTTGCCCCGGGTTCTTGTCCGGCCAAAGAAACAACCAGAGGTAAAACAGCCAGAAGAATGACAACGCTTGCCAGGCTCCGGGCCCAGCGGATGCAGCATCCCAGGAAGGACATCACAATGCCTCGCAGTAGGTCGGTATTTTCCGCAATCATGGGATCGCCCTGCCCGCCTTACAAAGCGTCTTACCCTGCGACGATCTCAAACCTGCCCAACACCGGATTCCGCCCGCGTGCTATCTGGCCTGAGGGTTCGAAACCTCACGGAATTCGAATGGTTGCAGTCTGGATCCATCAGGCTTTGAGAAGTAACCGGTCATCTCCCGATAACCCAGAGAGAACTTTCCTCGCAATACTCCGGTCACCTGGTCCTTGGGGTACGATTCCTGAAGTTCAAAGTTGCCGAGTGAGTCAACTTTGCCCTTCAGCCACAATGTCTTTCCGATCCGCGTGTATTGCTCAGTTCCCGAAAGCTCGGTACCTCTTGCGACCAACTGTAAACTGACCGCAGTTTCGGCTCCTATGGTGCCACTAAAGTTCTTTGTGAAGTGGCCGGCCGTTCCTTCCTCTCCTGGCGACGCCCGGATGATGACAAACTTGTCCTCTTTCACAACGATTCGAAAGGAACTGAAGGGGGCGACCGCAGGCGCCCTCAGCTGGAACAGAAAGTCCTTCTGGTCCGGCGAAGCAGGAAAGAACTCACAGGGTTCCGCTGTATCGCTCCCCTTGAAGGGAAGATCATTGAGACCTCCCGGGACAACGAACGGCTTTACGAATCCCGAAGAGGTCAGAGCCATCGGATACTCGAGACTCCCTTCGACATTCTTGATCCGCACCAGTCCGCTCAGGAGAAATCCGGTGATGGGCGTTGCGAACTTTGCGCGCAGGCAAACTGCCAGGGCATAGGGGCGATCCGGGAAGAATTCGGCCTGCTCTCGTTTCGTCAGTTCGCGTCCTTTTGCAATCATTCCCGGTGAGTTCGCCGGACCCCACGCAAGGCCGATCAGAGAAACCTCGGTGTTCTGCACCCTCCACTGAAGCGGCTGTGGGAACGCGTATTTTTCCTCCAGCATCGGTGCGGGTTGATTGGCCGCGGGTTCTTGTGCAACTAGAAAAAATGCGAGAAGAGGTACAACAGCTAGAAGAATGACAAAGGGCGCCGGGCGCCGGGCCCAGCGGATGCAGCATCCCAGGGAGGACATCGCAATGCCTCGCACTATGCCTATCTTCCGCCATCATTCCATCAGCAGTTCAGCTTTTCAAGGCGTTTTATTGCCGTGCGATTTCAAACCTGCCCAATACGGGATAAAATCTCACTTCGATGAGACTGTGCCTCGCCTTCCTGGTGTCTGTACTGGTCTTGCCCGCTATAGGCCAGGATTCCGCTGCGTCTCCAGTTAATGTCTCAGCTCAGGAGTCCGTGCGCTTCAGCTTCGACTGGAACCAAGGCTTCCCGTGGCAGACGTACAGCATCACCGTTCAGTCCGACGGCAAGAGCCGCTTCGACGGCACTCCTCACGCCGATGAGACCAACGACACCGACCCTTACCAGCAGGACTTCACCATGTCGGCGGCCAACCGGCAGAAGATCTTCGATCTGGCGCAGAAGCTGAATTACTTTCAGGGCAATTTTGCTTCCCCGATGAAGCACATCGCGCAGACGGGCCAGAAGACGTTGCAGTACCAGTCGCCGCAGGCCCAGGGCTCGACCACGTACAACTGGTCACAGAACTCCGACGTGGAGGAACTCACGCGCCTCTTCGGGGCCATCGCCATGACCATCGACTTTGGCCGCAAGCTGACCTTCCAGTATCGCTTTGACAAGCTGGGCATGGACAAGCTGCTGAAGGAATTGGAAGATCAGCAATCCAGCCACGGCGTCGAGGAGCTGGCGATCATCGCGCCCATGCTGCACAAAATCGCCGGCGATCCCAACCTGATGAACATCAGCCGGCAAAGCGCCGAGCGCCTGTTGCACTATCAGGGGCAGCCGGCTGCGCCCGCGCAAAATTCTGCCTCACAATAGGGACTACACAATCCGCCACAACACTTTGACAAGGTCACAACCCAAATTCCGAATCCTTGCCTCGAAAGTGGTGTTTAATATAAGTAGACAGAGAAGGCCCTCGACGACCCTCGTCCAGCCGCCGTCTCTCAGGTTCAGGAAGTTCAGTCCCAGGAGTACTAACGTGACAAGGCAATTCGTTTCCGCGTGGTCTGCGGTCGCAGCATTCGTCCTGGTTGCGGGCTCGCTTGCCGTCGC
>PLBD01000078.1 GCA_003135315.1 Acidobacteriaceae bacterium
AGGGAACGCGACACGACCCACTTCGGCTGGCTCCGCCACGCCACCGCGAAATCGCGGTCCTCCGCGTCCCAATCAGGAAGATCTTCGTCCCAATAACGCATGATCTCGTACATGTGGCGACCGTAGATGACGCCCGTCAGGCCACGCACCAACTCGATGAAGTGACGGAAGGCCGCGGGTACAGGCGGCCCAAGCTTCATGTGGTCGACGTAGCCATCGAGGGACTGACTCAATCCGTAGACAAGTTTTGCCATGCCGCAAATCTCCCTCCCACGTTCTTCAGAATAGCTTAAGCCGACGTTCCGCAGAAGTGAGGTTGGACACGATCTGCGCGCCGCATTGTCAGTGTAACCAATAACCCGACATCCGCTTTTGGCTGAGAACCGCCGGATGCCTTTTGAGGAAGCTGCCGTTCGCTGTTGCACAAAGGGTCCTTTGGGGAACAACTGACTCACCGTTGAGGGCCGCGCGCGGGGTGGGTGACCGACAACTCGCCCGTACACGGTTTATTATCAGAATCACTCCCAATGGACCCGCTCAATCAGCAACATCGGAAGGCGAACATCGAACGTATTGCGTCGCACACGGTCGGCATTGCCTCTGACCGGAATACTGGAGTCGGGACCGGGACCCTCGCGCTGCTCGATGGTCAGAAATTCATTCTCACAGCCAAACATGTCCTCGGCAAATCAACACCAGATGAACTTCGCTTCTGGCTTCGCCCGCCTACGGCGATGCGTGACAAAGCCGCAAAGGATACGACGAACGAAGAAGTCGGAGGGTTCACAATCGGAGTGAAGTTGCCGATTGTAGACGCACAGTTGGATGAGGTCCGTGATGTTGCGGCGCTACGCCTTGATCCGAACTACATACTTCCTGAAGGTTCCGAGTTCTATGACATGCGCAGATCAATACCACTCATGAAGTGGGACGAGCAAGAACTGGATGAGCTTACGCTTCTCATGTTTGGCTTCCCGATTGATAACTCGCGAGAGGTCACCACAGAGGGAAACCGAAAATTCATGTTCATGGGCTGCGCTGAGCATATGAGCAACTACTCCGCCGACCTCAATACGAAGACCTGGGCAAGGCTCAGCTCACAGTTTTCACGGGAAAAAGATTTTGTGTTCACATACAACGGGGACACAGAGGAATACATGCCACATGGATTTAGCGGCAGCGGAGTGTGGGTGCTTGGCGAAACTCCGAACGCACCGGTCTGGACTCCAGACCCAATCATGGTTGGCATAGTACACAACTGGGTTCGGAACCTTGGGATGCTCATTGCGTTGAAGCTGCCTGCGTTCATTGAGGCGGAACGCGCCTATGTGCCTAACGGCTAAAGTTAACGGTGTACACCAAAGCGTTTCGCCGCGAACGATAGGATCAATTCAGCTCTCCTTTTACGTTTGGCTGTCGATAATTTCGTGAGCACGACGTCCATCGAGTCGCCCCCCCGCTGCTACGGTAGAGTCTCTAAGCTTTAAAATTATCGTCGCGGAGATCCGTACGAGATCCTCGGCTTTCTTGGCAGCCCCTAGCTTCAGTGCTTTCCACTTCTCCGGAGCATCCTTGTAGGGCGGCTGGAATTCTGCTGCGGCAGCATCGTCGCATTCTGCGTCCTGGGGATCGTGTTCCTCGGGCATCAGAATGGCAGTTGCGGTCGCGCCCACGTAATTCGCACAGAGCAAGTTCATGACGTATAAGTCGCACTCCTTACAGTCAGGGTTGAAATTGAATACAACGCCTCCACCATCTTCTTGGTGGAGATACCCACCGCAGGCGCACTTCCAATCGGGTGTCCTAAAGCTCACGAAACGCTCCATGGCATCGATAAGCAGAACCCTGTCCCCATTCTTCGCTCGTGCAAACGCGTGACCTGCTTCATGACAGGCGGAGTAGGCTATTGACTTCTCGTTCATTGGCTGTAGCATCCTCTCCAGTAGCGCCTTGCAGATGTCGCAGCTGCGACCAGCAATCAATGTTTTAAGAATGTGGGTCAAAACACTTTCGGATTCCGTCGTCCACGAAACCGCGCATGCAGACATCATCTCAACGAGGCAATTGCCTTGAATCGGTATTTGGACAACCGGCTCGGTTTTGTTCTGCTCACACCAAAACGATAAAGTACCGTTGCTGAGCTTCAACATTTCATATGCTTCTTGATCGTTTTGACTTGTGCTTGCCACTTCCAGACCGCGCAGTATGGGACTGTCGTATGTAGGGAGCGATCCTGCGAAATGTGTGATATTGACTCGGAGTGTGCCGGTTGGGGTCTTGTGATCACCTTGCCATTTCAACGAAGTTGCACATAGATGGTCCGACATTTGGTCGGCAGTGTCTGGACGAATGGCGTAGAACTCTACGGAGAATGCGCATTCATCGGTCGCAGACTCCATGCTCTCCTTTATGATTCGCATCACTCTGCCCATACCGGAACCGGACTTTACCTCTTCGCAAAGAAACAATTCGACCTGTTGTCTTCCCGCCGTCCTCGCCTTCTCTCTCATTTCCGCAACGAACTTCGCAAATTCATGTTCGGGTTGTGTTGCATGCCGCAACCCGCCGAATATGGTCCCGCGCAGACGCATCGAACTGGTTAGATTTAGGTACTTGAATGCGAAGTAGCCTCCACAAAGGAAAAAGGCACAGCCGTCGAATTGATGTTCTCGATCGTCATGCTCAAATCTCTTCCGAAGATTCTGGAGAAGCAAACAATACTGGAGAAAATCATGCAGGGAGTAGGGTGCGTCGACGAACTGAATAGTTCCAGTTCGTTGCCACAACGAATGCAGGTCCTCTGTACGCCAGTCGGCTGACGAGGCCCGCTTCACGCCTTTCCTTCCCTGCTTTCCATTCGAATTGCGTTGATCTCTGTGCATTCGGTGCTTTTCGCGCGTTAGAGCCCTAGTCGACCCGAATCCCTTTCCATGGTAAATGCATCAATCGGCACATCGCCTCTCCTCCAATGCACTTTTTTGCAAGTTGGGAATAGCCAAAAAGGCACCATGCGTAATGAGAAACGCGGTGGGGTCTAGGAGTGCCGTTGGATGCATTCCGCGGCGGAAATCCACCTGAGCGAATAGTCGGCGACTCGTAAACTGGCCCAAACGGCGCTGTGTGGGCTGTGAATTAGATTTTCGGCCGTGTCGTCGGGGACACGGATACGAGCAGTCATTGTCCTCTTGGACGAAATGGGGTCGCAGCGGTGACCGGATGCACCTCCCGCCAGTTCGGGAAGGGGTTCCGAGAGGAATTTTTGAAGGACAGAATCAACTCGCGCACCCGAGAGCGGCGCTCCAGCAATTGGGCCAGCAACCGCTCGAGTTCGTCCGCGGCAGAGCCGTACCACTCGGGCGGAATCTGATTAATGAGCGGCCAGAGCGCACTCTCCGGAAAGCTTTCGATCCTGCTGAGCCACGGCTCGAAGCTGTCCCACTCTGTAATGCCGGCATAAACGTCGTTACGCCCGAAGACGCCGCGCAATGGCGCGTCGGGGAAGCTCCACTCGCCTGCGTTAAAAAAGTATCCCTGATCGATGAAGCTGGCGGTGAACTTGCGTTCGCGCGGGCGCCTCCAGAAAGCCACCTGGCGGCCATCGGCGTTGCACGTCCATTTATCGAGGGCGAGTACTCCGGCGAAGGAATCGACGTTGCGCACTCGCCCGAGCATCGCCTCGGGCAGGTAATCGTAAACCTGGCCTTCCAGCGGCGACGCAACATAGCGCGAGCCGAACGACAGGCCGGGGGTGAACATGGTGCGCCGGCCGCAGAGCTCAATGCGCAAATCGGGCGTGTGCTCCACCAGCCACGGGTGTACATCCACGATGGCGGGCACCGG
>PLBD01000261.1 GCA_003135315.1 Acidobacteriaceae bacterium
GGTGGATGCGCGGGCCTTTAGGCCCGCTAAATTCAACCGGCCTAGCCGCGCAGCGGCGGCATTTGCGTTAGCCGCGGGCGTAAGCCCGCGGTGGGTTGGAAATAAACACGAGCCGTGGAGCGGCGGCACTCGCCTTGTAACAGGGCACGCCGCGAGGTGTATGCGTGAGAACGAGCTTTCGTGTCGGGTAGTGGAGTAAGAACCCCGAAGTCTGGAGCGCCGAAACCGGGGTCCCCGACGCGCGCCGCTTTTGCGCGGGTCGGGGTGGGAAGGCGCGAAATAGTCTAGCCCAGCACGTAGCTCAGCGGAGTGCTGGGTGACGTGGGAGAAGGTGCCGAGCCCCTCAGGGCGGCACAGGTCGCACGCAGGCCTTCAGGCGTGCCCCCAAGCCAATCAGAAGGTCCGCACTATGCAGTTTGCCGATGAGCTCGATTCCTGCCTGTTTTAGAGGGGCGCAGCTTCATCTGCGCCGTTGCGGGTCCTCTTAATTTGTTATCCCGATCAGGGACCTGCTTTAACCGCGAAAACGCCGTGCCGGATGCTGGTCCGCTACCGGGGGTCGGAATCGCGGCCAGCTACCCGGCACGACGTGAGGTATTACTCCAAAATCGTACTCACAAGCCAGCCCCAGCGCAGCAACATGGGTCACGCTTCAACGTGCGACACTGCACCACCGTGATGTGAGCCAGGTCGCACCCGCGTGTGCGGTGCGAAACAAAAAGCCGCGGCGCAAGCCGCGGCTATCTCACCGACGAGATGTTTGCAGAGCGCCAAGATTCCCTAGCGGCGTTTTTTCTTGGCAGCTTTTTTCTTTGCGCCGCCTTTTTTCGCAGGCGCTTTCTTGGCTGCCTTCTTGGCCGGAGCTTTCTTTGCCGGCTTCTTGGCGGCTTGTTTCTTCGCCGCCTTTTTGGCAGGCTTCGCCTTCTTCTTCGCTGGTGCTTTCTTGGCGGCCGGTTTCGCCGGCTTCTTTGGCGCGGGCTTGCGTTGGGCAGGTGGCGGTGGCGGGACCTCGCGGCCCAGCGGTTCTATTTCAATGTCGTCTTCTTCCACAATCGTTACGGATTCCGGCTCTTCCTCTTCTTCCTCTTCTTCTTCGTATTCCTCGTCGTCGGCATCGTTGTAAGCGCCTTCTCCGTAGTCATCCATTTCGTCGTCTCTGCGGCCATAGAGCGTTTCATCGAATGTCATATGCTTGTCCTCCTGATGGTGCCGGACTCCGCATGACTGAACGGAGGCAGCTCGCTAAGCAAAACCTGGTTTTATACCAACGGCAAAATATCACACAAGAGGCTCGCCATCACCACGCCGCCTTCCGGCGGCACAGCATCGCGGGCCCAGGAAATTAGTGCAACGCGCCTGTTGTAACAGAACATCCGCGCGAAGGGAAGGGCTACGAGCACAAAAATAAAATGGAACGCCGCAGTTTACAGGTGGTTCCGGAGCGTGGTCTAGCGTCGGCTTGCCTTTTTCTTGTCACGGGGCGGGGTGCGCCAAAGGCAAATCCCTCAGGATTCTTTTCTGTGTCCTCTGTGTCTCTGTGGTGAAAGGTTTTTTCAGAAGTAAGTGGACGACGGCTATTTCCGGATCAGCAGCACCTCGCCGGCGCGCAGGTTGGCGGCCAGCTTGGGATTGTCGCGTTTCAGGGCGGCGACCGACGTGTGGTTCGACTCCGCAATGCTGCTGAGCGTCTCGCCCTTCTTCACCTTGTGATACTTCGCGGCCTCCGAGCTTGCGCTTCCAGCGGACTTGCCACTGCTATGTGTATGTGCGGCGCTGGCCGACGTGCTCTTGTCTGCCTTAGTCTCGGACGGTTCGGCTTCGGCGCTGTCTGAACGGGTGGGTTTGTAGATCACCAGCGTGCGTCCGGGGGGTAGCTCGTTACCCCGTAAGTGGTTCCATTTCCGTACTTTATCGACCGGCACCTCGAAATCCTCGGCCACCGAGGCCGCGGTATCGCCCTTCCGCACTTTGTAATGCGTGGCCTTGTGGGAGTAAGCCGCCGTCTGCGTGTCGTGGCGGCCCGGCGCGATCGGAATAATCAGCTTCGTCCCAGCCTTTACCTCGCCGTCGGCGAGGTTGTTCGCTTCCGCAATCGACGAGGCCGTGGTGTGATACTTGCGCGCGATCGAGGGCAGCGTGTCGCCGTATTCCACCCGGTGATAGCGCCAGTAGGTGCGCATGTCCTGCGGGATGGTGGCAATCGCCGTCTCGTATTTTTCCTGCGACCCGGCCGGCAGCTTCAGGACGAACGGCTGGTCTTTCGGCGTGGTCATTCGCAGCAGGCTGGGGTTCAGCTCCTGCAGGCGATCCACCGAGGTGTCCACGCATTCGGCCACCAGGCGCAGGTCCACGGGATAGTTGATCGTCACCTGGTCCGTCGGCTGCGGCGCTTCGGGCGGTACGCGCTGCAAACCATACTGCTCCGGGTTTTTCGCGATAATGGTCTCGGCCAGGATGATGGGAACATAGTTCCGCGTCTCCTGCGGCAGAACGCCGCGCCGGTAGAGTTCCCAGAAATCGG
>PLBD01000492.1 GCA_003135315.1 Acidobacteriaceae bacterium
GAATTTTCCATGTTGCGCTCGCTCAAGTGAGATGAGTCAAGGACAATTACCCCTTGATTGCAATGACCCGACGGTCAGGCCTGGCGACTCAAAGGCGGCACTTTAAGGGGTCGGCTGTCATACTCTCCCTCAGTCATTTGCCGCCGTTGTCGCGATGATACGGAGGGTCGATTCTGGTCCGGGACGTCGGTCTGCGACGGGGAGGTTGACAGGCACTTCCTCAAAATAGGCGTATTCCGGAACGATCTCCTTCAGCTTCTTGCGAATCATTGAATCGGTTCCCGAATAGACCAGTCCATCCAAGTCGCGAAGGTGACCCTGCAAGACCGGCCAACTCATCAGCTTGCCCGAGGAGCGCATGACTTTGTCGCATTCCGTCTTGAACGCACTTTCGCTCGCATAGAAGAGCTCCTCATGCAGTTTCTCTCCTTTGCGCAGGCCGGTGTACACGATCTCTACATCATCTTCCCTTTTGCCACACAAGCGAATCAGGGTGCGAGCCAGATCCACAATGCGTATCGGGTTCCCCATTTCGAGGACCAGAATCTCCCCATGTTTCCCCACCGCGAAAGCCTGCAACACCAACGACACGGCTTCAGGAATTGTCATGAAGAAGCGAGTGATATCGGGATGGGTCACCGTGACCAACTGTTGTTTCTTGATCTGTTCTTGCAACACCGGGATAACACTGCCCTGCGATCCCAGAACATTGCCGAAGCGAACCGAGACTCGCCGCATCCGCGAACTAGGTTTGGCCGCCAAGATCAACTCGCAGACCCGTTTCGTGCAGCCCATGACGTTGGTGGGATTTACCGCCTTATCCGACGAGATCATCAGAAAGTCGCCGCATCCGCATTGCTCAGCCACTTCTATCAGCGCCATCAGTCCAACAATATTGTTGCGGACTGCTTCGCTCGTGTTTGTCTCCATCATCGGTACGTGCTTGTACGCAGCCGCGTGAAAAATACAATCGACCGAAGCAGTCGCTATAAGGCTCCTCATGCGCTGGCGGTCAGCAACGTCCGCGACGCAATAATCTGACTTCACTTGCTCGGCGCTATGACTCATTCTCTGTTCGAGGAAGAACAAGGCACTCTCGTCCTGATCCACGCACAGTAACCTTCTTGGTTTGTAGTGAACCAGTTGTGTGCAAAGCTCGGATCCGATCGATCCCGCCGCACCCGTCACCAGCACAACCTTGTCCGTCAGTTGCTGGCGAACGTGCTCGAGATTGAGATGGATCGGTTCCCTTCCCAGCAAGTCGTCGATATTCACGTCTCGCAACTGTTCGATGGTGACGGTACCGTTGATCAGGTCAGCCATCCCAGGAATCGTGCGGAAGCGTACGCTCGCCTGCTCGCACAGTTCCGTGATTCGGTGCATTTGGCGGCCTGTTGCGGAGGGGATAGCAATCAACACCTCATCGACCGCGAACATTCGAACCAATTTGGGCAGATCGTCGGTTTTACCAAGCACGGGAACACCGTGGATTCTTGCGCCAATTTTGTCCCGGTCGTCATCAACGAGGCCCACAGCAAGATATCCGCTCTGCGATAACTCCTTCAGCAGCATGGCCGCAGCGTCACCAGCTCCTACGACAATTACCGATTTCCGCGACCGCCCCTTACTACTACCGGAAATAGCCTGCACCAGCATTCGTGAGAACAGCAGCACTCCACACAAAGCCGCCACTGTAAGAAGCGCCTCAAGGCAATATATCGTGATAGGAAACGACTTAATACCCATAATCCATCGCTCCGCAACCAGGAACCCCACTGAACCCAAGGCGGTGGCCTGGACGATGTCCTTAATGTCACTGATGCCGGTGTAGCGCCAATAGCCATGCAGGAGCCTAAAGCGGGACATGGCCGCGAGCCGTATCATGACAAGGAGCGGCAGAGCAGCAAACAAGACCCGGCGGTGCGGCAGAGTGAACTCGAAACGCAGCAGCCAGGCTCCTATGAGAGAAGCACATACGAGAACAATATTGAGGGCGAGGATAAGCCAGAACCGAAGTCGCAGCAGCATGGCCAGATTCCTATTCTTAACGTGGCGTGGTGAAGATGTACCGTCAGCCGTGGTTGTTGACCGAAATAAAGAAGAACAGCTTCGAGAAGCCCTTGACTAGGTTTTCCGGCGAGCCGCCGTTTCCATGACTTTCTTGACTGTCGAGCGGGTTGCGCGGAGGGCTTCGTCGGTTAGTGTGGGATGGACAAGGAAAGTTAGACTGGTTTCTCCCAATTCGCGCGCAACCGGTAAGGGATTCTCTGGCTGCCAGCCTGCCGGAAATGCCTTTTCAAGATAGATCTCGCTGCAGCTGCCGGTAAAGCATGGCACTCCCTCCGAGTTAATAGCACCCACAATTCGGTCGCGACTCCAGCCGTGTTGTAACTCTTCGGGACGTACAAAAGCATAATATTTGTAATAGGAATGGTCGACGTGCGCGGGTGGGCGGGTCACACGCAGGCCCGGCAAGAGCGCAAACCAGTCGCTCAGTTCCCGTGCATGCTTGCGCCTGACGCTCAGCCAGCGGCCAACCTTCCGGAGCACAACCCGCCCGATCGCCGACTGCACCTCGGTCATTCGCCAATTTGTGCCAAACGATTCATGCAACCAGCGATATCCGGGAGCATGCTGTTTGCGGTAAACGGCGTCGTAGCTCTTGCCGTGATCTTTGTAGGCCCACATCTTGTCCCAAAGATCTTCCGAGTTGGTGGTGACCATTCCGCCTTCGCCGGCGGTGGTCATGATCTTGTCCTGGCAAAAGGAAAACGCTGCAACATCGCCCATGGACCCCACCGGTCGCCCCTTGTAGGTTGCCCCGTGCGCTTGGGCACAGTCCTCGACAACCTTAAGACCGTGCTCAGCGGCCAGTTCAAGGATCGGATCCATTTCGCAAGGCCAGCCCGCCAGGTGCACGGCAACGATGGCCTTGGTGCGGGGGGAAAGAACTGCCCGAATGCTGTCTGCGGTGATGTTCTGGCTCTCCCGATGGACATCCGCTATCACGGGTCGAGCGCCGACCGCTACCGCACAACTCGCCGAGGCTATAAAGGTGCGACTAGTGGTCACGACCTCGTCGCCCGCACCGACACCGAGCGCTCGTAAAGCTCCTTCCAGGGCAACCGTGCCGTTGGCGAGCGCAATGGCATACTTGCAGCCGGTGAACTCCGCAAACTCAAGTTCGAACAGCCTGCCCTCTTCCCCGGTCCAATAATTGACGTTGCCGCTCCGCAACACCGCTGCGGCAGCTTCGATCTCGTCGGGGGCGAAATACGGCCAGGGAGCAAAGAGTATTGCGGCAGAAGCGGCGGAGGCCATGGCGTTGTCGCTATTCATCGGAAGCCTTCGCCGATAAGCTCCTCGCAGGCGCGGGTGAACGATATGCCGGAAAGTAACCGTCGTCCGGGTCGGCTCCGTGGTACGCGCACCAGTCTGACTGTAAGGCGTCGTAGTGATCGACGAGGTGGATACGTCGGAACGTGTAGAACGGGGCACGAAGATGCGAAAA
>PLBD01000462.1 GCA_003135315.1 Acidobacteriaceae bacterium
GCGATTCGGCGGGTTCATAGGGTTTCGCTCGTCCCAGATCAGCCCGCCTTTGGTGAACACCAGCGGTCGGTCTGAGATGGGAAGCTGCTTTAGCAGTCTGCCAACGACTTCCTCGGAGTGGCCTAAGCCGTAGACTGCGGCCGTGTCGATCCAGTTGATACCCGATTCGAGAGCATGTTGCATGGCGGCGAGGGACGCTTCATCGTCCTGCGGGCCCCATCCGAAGGACCACCCGCCTCCGCCAATGGCCCATGAGCCGAAACCGACGCTGGTGATCATGACGCCGCTAGAACCGAGCGGCCGCTTGGATAATTGCATGTGTTTCCTCCTTCTGAGGGCAAAGCAAATCACGCCAAGAACTCAACTGAAGCCGAGGACAGGATGCGGTGTGTACGGTTCCTCGAGAGAAGCAATCTCTTCGGGCGTCAGGTGCAGCGAGAGCGCTGCTACTGCGTCCTGGAGATGGTGCGCTTTAGTGGCTCCGACAATCGGTGCGCTGACCCCCGGCTTGCTCAGCAGCCAGGCCAGCGCAAGCTGGGCGCGGGGAACGCCACGTCGTTCGGCAATCTCTCCCAATTGCTCCACAACTTTGCGGTCGGCATCTTCCGTCTGCAGGTACATCCTCTTGCCGATCTGGTCGGTTTCATAGCGTTTGGTGGTTTCGCTTTGCCAGGGGCGGGTCAGGCGACCGCGCGCGAGAGGGCTCCAGGGGATGACGCCGATGTCCTCTGACCGGCAAAGGGCCATCATCTCGCGCTCTTCTTCGCGATAGAGCAGATTGTAGTGATTCTGCATGGAGACAAAGCGGGTCCATCCGTGAAGGTCGGCAAGATAGAGCGCCTTGGTGAACTGCCACGCAAACATGGACGAGGCGCCGATGTAGCGCACCTTGCCTGATTTCACCAGGTCGTGCAAGGCCTCCAGGGTCTCCTCGATCGGCGTTTCGTAATCCCAGCGGTGAATCTGATAGAGGTCAACGTAGTCGGTTCCGAGCCGGCGGAGGCTCTGGTCCAGCTCGTAGAAAATGGATTTCCGGGAGAGGCCCCGGCCATTGGGTTCGTCGCGCATGACGCCGTGTACCTTGGTGGCAATAACCACAGCTTCCCGGTGGGTATTGGCTTTGAGAAATCTCCCCAGCACCTCCTCGCTGGCTCCGCCTGCGTAAACGTTAGCGGTGTCGAAGAAGTTGCGGCAACATGCTATTGTCATCCGCGACGATGATGTCACTTGGCGTGTGATCCATCGATACCCGTTGAAGTGCGCGGGCCGTCTCCGGCCCTCTGGCCGACACGCGGAATTCCATTTCGGCGCGGCGTTTGCCATAGCGCGCCACGATTACGTCGTAAGGTGATTTCCGTGCAATCTCTCGATAGATCGTGCTGCGGCTTGGAATCGGCACCCGATCGGTTTCTGGCCTGAACTTGTTCGAATCGCTGAGCCGGTGGACGATTTCCAAATGTACTTCGGGCACCTTCTTACGTTCTGCCGTCATGTACAGGCCCTGAATGACCTGATCGCTGATGGTCTGCACCTCGGGGAGCATTCGCGTACCGCGCTTGCCGCGATCGGCGTGCCTCAAGATGATCGCCCGAATGTCGCGGCCAGCAGCTAGCCACTTACGGTAATCCCGCCAGACGGTGAGCCAAGAGGGTGGCTTGGGGTCCTTGATCCTTTCCGATACCGAGCGTATGAGCGGCTCCATGGTTTTAGGTGTAATCGCCATTGGCTGTTGGCGATCGAGCTCTTTGAGGTACTGTACCCGGTTGTTGGCCAGATCGATCAGATCAGCGGCATAACTGGACAGGTCACGAGTGAGGCTAACGGCAAGCCTGCCTGTGGGCGAAGTATGCGCAGCGGCATCCTGATTGAACGACATCTCATTTTGTGCGAAACGGTCCAGAAGATCATCCTCGGCAAATGTGTGGTATTCCCCAGTAACGGTGTCTTGCAGTTGCCACCGTTCTTCGGTCAGCCGCTGTAGTAGAAGGAACTCGCTTCCGGCAACGTGGACTTGCTGTCCTCTTCTCAACGCATGCAGTGACATGCGTCCTCCCGGAGGCAGCTTTGCGATGACAGCAAAGGGCTGGGCCACACCTGGCGGCCAATAGGAATAATGCTCACTTTCGATTGCAAGCTGAGCGGCTCCCACCAGTCGATGTGCAGTGTGCCGTCAAGGACAAGACGCAGCACGTTCTGGACCGCCGTTCCCGGAAGCTGCGAAAACACGCTCAAGGGCAATTCGGGCGTTGAGGAAAATGAAGTCCGGATTCTTTCTTGCTCAGCGACCGAGACATCCACACAGCGATAGCGCAACATCAGGCCGACATTCGTCAGACGGGGCTCGGCGCAAATCTCGGACTTCTTCCACACCCGGAAGGGATACCCATGTTCAGCCAGTAGCGCGCGAAGCAGAGTAAAGTGCGCCTGGTTCTCTGGCAACTCGGCATCGCAGTCCTCTTTGATTTCTACGACTACCTGATGAGCGCCCCAATCGATGAGGATGTCTGGAGTGTAGCGATGCTTTGCTCCTTCATGGTGGTAGTCGAGAACGAAGGGCTGCTCCTGCCATGCGCGAGGGTGCCCAGTGGCGAGCAAAACCTGGAATGCCCTGAGTTCGTTTTGCGATTCAGCATGCCGAGAGCGCCTGCGGAAGACGTCAGCAATTTTGGCCTGAACGCCAGATTTCGACCGGGTCACCGGCTCGCGTGCCCGCTTTAGATTGCCGCAATCTATCGTCTCAGTTGATTCGCAAGACTTCACAAAAGTCAGTTTGCTGCAGCGATCGTTGAGTCCGTGCATTTACCCTCCACTGAATGATGTTCGCAAGACCTCCAAGGTTTGGAATGTGTAATCCTGAAATAGGATTGACATATCCTTAATAAGGAAGTACAACAGACATCAGAAGCAAAGTCAACATGAAACGGGCAGGGGATATGGTTAAACAACCAGCAGATATCTACAACCAAATTGGAGACAAGATCCGGGAACTCAGAGCTTCCCTGGGAGGAAAAGGCATCAGCCAAGAAGAGTTGGCGGCAGCGATGAAGACCACAGCCAACACCATCTCCCGGTGGGAAACCGCCACTTACAAGCCATCCGTCTCAGATCTGGACAGACTGGCTCGGTTCTTTGGGGTGCCAGTTAGCGACTTCTTCCCAGGCCTCCGGCCCTCTCCTCACGTGCACGCATTGGTCAGTGCAACCCGTGGCTTGGGTGACGAAGATCTCGAAGAAGTGACGCTGTATGCGCAATTCAGAAAAGCACGACAGCGAAAAAAGAAAAGGTAGGCCTTCTCAGGGGTGAACCGTGGACCTCATGACCTGGCATCCGGCCCGAGTGCATCTTCTCACCAACACCGCACTTCTTTTCAAGAACTGTGACACGAATTTTCACGAACTCTGAAATCCTACAAGAGGGAGGTGAAGCATCATGAAAATCAACAT
>PLBD01000584.1 GCA_003135315.1 Acidobacteriaceae bacterium
ACGATCCGGACAAAATCATGGTCGGCGAAATCCGCGACACCGAGACCGCGCAAATAGCCATCAACTCGGCACTAACCGGACACCTCGTCTTCACCACGGTCCACGCCAATAACGTGGTCGACGTGCTGGGCCGCTTCCTCAACATGGGTGTCGAGGCCTACAACTTTGTTTCCGCGTTGAACTGCATTCTGGCGCAGCGGCTGGTGCGTTTGATTTGTGAATTTTGCAAGAAAGAAGTGCGCTACTCGGTCGAAGAATTGGAGGCCAGCGGACTGGATCCGAAGGAATGGGCGCAAATTCCGTTCTACGAAGGCGAAGGCTGCATCGAGTGCGGCGGCACCGGCTTCCGCGGCCGTACGGCCATCCATGAGCTGCTGGAGCTGACTGACAACGTGCGCGAAATGATTCTGAGCAAGAAGCCGAGCAGCGAAATCCGCCGCACGGCCAAGGAAGAGGGAATGCATTTCCTCCGCGAGTCGGCAATTGATAGAGTGAAACGTGGCCTGACTACGCTAAAGGAGATCAACAAGGTCACGTTCATCGAGACAACGAGATAAGGCAATTAGCGGCTAGCAGCTAGCCAATGCAACCAGAACAAAGCGTGTCGCGCCGCTGCCACCAATCTTGTCTGGTACCTTGGTTCTAGCTAGTTGCTGATCGCTAGTTGCTAGTTGCTGACAGATACACCATGCCTCTATCCCACATCTCCCGTCCGCGCATTGCCTGCGAGATTAGCGCAGATCGCATTGTAGCCGCGCGCGCAGCTGAGGGCGGCCGCAATCTGGAAGCGGCAGTAGCTGCGGCATTGCCTCCAGGCTTGCTCACGCCGGGATTGCTGCAGGCCAATATTCCAGAGCGGGCCAAGGCGGTGCCGGTCTTGCGCGACGCCCTGGCTGCGGTAGCCGCCCGTTCGCGCGACATCTGCCTCATCATTCCGGATGCGACTACTCGCGTCATGTTGCTCGACTTCGAGACGCTTCCCGAGAAGCACCAGGATGCTGACGCCGTCGTCCGATTTCGTCTGAAGAAATCGCTGCCGTTCGAAGTTGAACACGCGGCCGTATCGTTCGATCGGCAGGGAGCAGCCACTCCTATACGCGTGGTGGCTGCGGTAACCCCGCGCGGTGTTTTGGACGAATACGAGTCTCTGGTCCGCGAGGCTGGATACAATGCAGGGTCAGTGCTGCCGTCAATGGTCGCTGCTTTGGGCCTGGCCGATGCCTCGCATCCCACCATGATCATCAAGGTGGAGCACGGGACTACAACATTTGCCATCGTAAACCAGGACCAGTTGCTGCTGTATCGAGCGCTGGAGAATGGCGGCTCCGCGGTCACCGGCGAGTCGCTGGTCGACGACGTGAATACGTCGCTGGTTTATTTCGAGGACCGCTACGGCGTGGGCGTCGATCGCGTGCTGGTCACCGGCGTGGAATCAGCCGAGGCATTGCAGGAGGCGCTGAGTGCTACTTCCAGTATTCGAGTCGAAGAACTGGTGTCGAACACCATGGCTGGCGCTGCCGCCGGCAATGTGGCGCGGGCTTCTCTCGCTGGGGTCGTAGGAGCGTTGGTTTCCTGATGCGGCTTAACATCAATCTCGCCAGCCATCCGTACGAAGTAGCCCGGGAATACAAGCGCCGGATGACGGTGTCGATTGCCGCGCTGGCCGTGGTTGCCGTCGTTTTGGTGGCCTACATCGTTTACCAGCGTGCGCATTCGCGCAGCATCAACCGGCAATTGGCGGACGTCCAGCAACAGATTGACTCACTCAATCACGAGGAGTCGCAGGCGCGCGCCATCCTGAACAAGCCTGCCAATCGGGTAATCGTCGACCAGTCGGAGTTCCTCAACGAGCTGTTTGCCCGCAAGGCCATGTCCTGGACGCATATCTTTACGGTGATGGAGAAGATCGTACCGCCGCAACTGCATGTCGTTTCCATGAAGCCGGAGTACAGCAAGACGAACGATCTGGTGTTGCACGTCGTAGTGGCCACCGATTCCCGCGACCGTGCCGTGGAGTTGGTGCGCAACATGGAAAAATCCAGTCACTTCCGGCAGCCACAGGTGGTGGCGGAGAACGTCGTGGCCAATACCAGCGAACAGACATCTGCTTCGGGGGCTATTCAGTTCGATATTGCCGCGATCTATGTTCCCTCCGCGGCCGATAATGACGATAAACCGGATGCCGGCGCTGCCGGCGAGAAGAGTGCGCAACCGCCGGAACCTGCCACTCCGGTGAAGAAGGCAGCTATTGCGCCGGGCGGGAACGGCGCGCCGAAAGCCAACCCTGCCTTGTTGCCCAATGCGCCGCCTGGCATCAATGCAGCGCAGAACCGCCCCGTTCCTCCGGGCCCCATGAGGCAGCACTGATGGCCAGCATTCGCGAGACTCGTACCAAGCTCATGCCCGTCGTGATCGTGCTGGCGGTGCTCGATCTGGCGTGTGTCGGATATCTCCTGTCACCCGCAGGCCGCTCGCGCCAGGCGCGCCAACGCGACTACTACAAATTGCATGCTCAGCTGGTGGAGAAGCAGCAGGAGGTCCTTCCCACCCGCGGCATGGACCACAAGCTGACGCAGGCGTCAGACGATATCACCGTCTTTTACGACCATCGTTTTCCAGCCGAGTATTCCGATGTCTCGGAGGAGTTGGGAAAGGTCGCTGCCGAGACGAACGTGCATCTTTC
>PLBD01000616.1 GCA_003135315.1 Acidobacteriaceae bacterium
AATCTCCTCGTCGCCCTCAGTAGCAATCGCTATCACGGTTCCCGAGCGCGCCTTCACTTCCTTCAAATTCGACAGCGTTTTCTCATACCGCAGCACCGAGTCAGGATCGTTTGCGTCGCGCGTGGCCAGAATCACCACGGGAAGGTCTTCATCGATCAGCGCGTTAGGGCCGTGCTTCATCTCGCCCGNNATTTCCTTCAGCTTCAGCGCGCCTTCCAGCGCGATGGGATAGTGGATGCCGCGTCCCAGGAAGAGGAAATCGTGGGCGCGGTGATACTCCTTGGCCAGATCTTCCGTCTCCTCATCGTGCGCCAGCAGCGCTTCCAGCTTGCCCGGAATGAGGGTCAGGTCCTCCAGCAACTTCTTGGAGTGATCGAGATCAATGGTGCCGCGAAGCTGCCCGAGATAAACGGCGAACAGGAACAGCGCGGTCAACTGCGCAGTGAACGCTTTGGTGGAAGCGACGCCGATCTCTGGCCCCGCGTGCGTATAAATGGTGCCGTTGGATTCGCGCGCGATCATCGACCCGACGACGTTGCAGATGCCCAGTGTCTTCGCGCCCTTGGCGCGCGATTCGCGCAGCGCAGCGATGGTGTCCGCGGTTTCGCCCGACTGCGTGATCAGGATGGTCAGATCGCCCGGGCCGGTCAGCGGATCGCGATAGCGAAACTCGCTGGCGTAATCGACTTCCACCTGCAGCTTGGCCAGGCGCTCGATCATGAACTTGCCGGCCAGCGCGGCGTGCCAACTGGTGCCGCAGGCGGCGATGTAGACCTTGCTGAGCTTGCGGAAGTCGTCCTCGGTAATGTCCATCTCGTCGAGAAAGACTTTGCCGGAATCGAGCGAGACGCGGCCCAGCGTGGTGTCGCGGACGGCGCGTGGCTGCTCGTAAATTTCCTTCAGCATGAAGTGCTTGAAGCCGCCCTTTTCCGCCATGATGGGGTCCCACGTGATGTGCTGTACCTCGCGGGTGATGGGCAGGCCGTCAAAGTCGCTGAGCTGCACGCCCGTTGGCGTGATGACGGCGAGGTCGCCGTCGGCCAGGAAGAACAGGTCGCGGGTGTGGTAAAGAATCGCCGGCACGTCGCTGGCGACGAAGTACTCGTTCTTGCCCAGGCCGATGACCGCGGGCGGCCCATTGCGTGCCGCGACAATCTTGTTGGGTTCGTCCGCCGAGATGACCGCGATGGCAAAGACGCCGGTCAGGACCTTCACGGTCTTCCGCACCGCCTCTTCCAGAGAAACGCGATGGCCATTGCCCTCGGCCTTCAGGTTCTTCTCGACCAGGTGGGCGATGACTTCGGTGTCGGTCTCGGTGACGAACTTGTGGCCTTCGTCGATCAGCTTTCTCTTCAGGCTGACGTAGTTCTCCACGATGCCGTTGTGGACGACGACGATCTTGCCGGTGCAATCGCGATGAGGATGGGCGTTCTCTTCCGTGGGACGGCCATGCGTGGCCCAGCGCGTGTGACCGATGCCGTAGGTCCCGTCCAGCGGCTTCAGGCGGATGGCCTCTTCCAGATTGCGCAGCTTGCCCTCGGCGCGGCGTATCTGCAAACCAGCGCCATTGCCTGCCACAGCGATGCCGGCGGAGTCGTAGCCGCGATATTCAAGCCGCCGCAGACCGTCGATGATGACGGGCACAACCCGCTTCGGTCCTACATAACCAACAATGCCACACATATACGGAGCCCCCTTTGAGACGCACAAACATTAGACGGAGATACACGAGAGATGACTGCCTGAATTGTAAATGTTACTTGATTAGATGTTAGGACGGCGTCTTGTGGTGCGGCAGAACGGGCGCAATCGCGCTCGGTTCCCGTTTGGGGCAGCCGCCCTGGCAAAAACCGATCAGCTTTCGAGCGTGAAACGGTACTCCTCGATGACCGGATTGGTGAGCACTTCGCGGGCGATACGCTCGACCTCCGCCTGGGCGTTTTCGCGGCTGACGCTGTCGTCGAGCGCGATCTCAAAGTACTTGCCCTGGCGCAGGTCGTCGATGCCGCGGTAGCCCATCTTCTTCAGCGCGCCGTGAATGGTTTTGCCCTGGGGATCGAGAACACTTTTCTTGAGCGAGACGTAAACGTAGGCTTTCATGAGAGAATCTATTATAGCTTTTGTTCAGATCGCTGCGCCCTCTGGCGTGGGACGTCCTGGCCGCGTCGGTTTTCTCTTGACGGGCTGATTCTGATGTCCTAAGCTTTGTGACAATTTAACCAAAGCCACAGCACGTAACAAGCAAATGGCCGGCGGGGTTGGCCCTCTCAGGGCATGGCCTCGTCAGATATCAGGGAATTCGCTTGCAGTAGCGGCGAACGGGTTGGCGAGTACGACCTTTCGCGCTCCCAAGATTAGAAACGCATAACTACGGTTTGGCGAACCGTGTGCACCCTTTTCGCATGTGGTCGGCGCCAAGCTTTATAGAAGATTTGTGTTTGAGGTTTCCGGGAGACGATCGTCATGACCTTGCGTCTGAACTCTCTGCGGTTCTATCTGCGGCTGTCGTGCTACCTGATGCCGGTTGCGGCCTTCGCCGCGGCAGCTTACATCAGGTTTGTCCCGCTGCGCTCCGTACTCTCCCAAACGGAGTATGACCCCCGCTTCTACTTTGGTGTGTTAGTGGTGACAACCCTGGTATGGGCCATTGCGGCGGAAAACTATGGGCTTTGCGACATCGAGGAGCTGTTCCAGGAATACACCGGCCTGAAGAAGTCGATATCGGCCTGTGTGACCACGTATGTTGTCCTTTCCTGCATCCTGTTCTTCTATCGTCAGCAGAATTTCTCGCGCGTGTTTTTCGGGGTAAGCGCCATCGTCCTGCTGGTGAGCACGATCTTGAGTCGCAGCCTCTTTCGTTGGGCCTTGCGAGGCTGGCGGCAACAGCGCCGGCCGCTGCGGATCCTGGTGGTGGGCGCTGACGCCTATGCGCGGCGGGCTGCGGCCAGGCTTGTCCGCATACCGTTCGCTGCCTCGAAGGTTGTGGCCCACATTCGCGTTCCCGAGGACGAAGAAGTTGCCGTGGTGGATGTTCCCGTCTTCGAGCTTGGCGACGTCAAGCGCGGAATCGGTATCCCGTTCGATGACGTGGTGATCGCGCTGCCCGCGCACCGCCTTTCGTCCCTGGCTGATCTCTTCCGGACGCTCCAGCCGCTGTGTACTCCGGTGCGGGCGATTATGGATATCGGCGATATACCCGTGCTGCGCGAGAGACTGTTCCAGTTCGGCGATTTACAGATGCTGGACTTGGCCAATTCTCCGGCCGAATCGCCCATGTATTTTGTCCTGAAGCGGGTGTTCGACGCGGTCTTTTCCCTGCTGGTTGTCCTGTTGGCGGGCCCGTTAATGCTGGTGATCGCCGCGATCGTCAAGATGACGTCCGAGGGCCCCGTGCTTTTCTGTCAAGAGCGGGTTGGTCTGAACGGCCAGCACTTCAAAATGTATAAGTTCCGCACCATGAAGATTGAGGCGTCGTCAGAAAGCTCGACCCGATGGACGACCGCCAACGATCCCCGCTGCACGCCAGTGGGACGGTTCCTGCGAAAGACCAGCCTCGACGAATTGCCGCAATTCTTCAACGTTCTGAAGGGTGAGATGAGCGTCGTTGGGCCGCGCCCCGAGCGTCCGCATTTCGTGAAGAAATTTCTCGAAGAGATTTCGCATTACGACACCCGGCATCGCCTGAAGGTCGGCATCACCGGCTGGGCCCAGGTGAACGGCTGGCGTGGCGATACCTCTATCGCCAAGCGCTTCGAATACGATCTGTACTATCTGCAGAACTGGAGCTTCTGGTTCGACTTGCGAATCGTCTGCCGGACGGCCTCCAGCCTGTTCCACAAGAACGCTTACTAGCGGACTCTACGCCTAAAGCTGTGTTCCACCCGAAGCCCCGCGGTCTCGAGACCGCCCAGTAGGCAAAGCTTCTGCTCATAAACAGGTACTACGGCGTGATCTCAAAGGCAACGCCGCACCCGCAGCTGGTAGTGCCGCCGATTGCTGTCATGCCATAGAGGTTGCCCTGGGAATCAAGAACAACCCCAGGAACCGGGAACCATCCCTCGGCAGGCTCATTAAAGTCATGGAGTGACGTATACGTCCATGAGCCGTTCGAAGGGGTGAGCTTGAAAACGGAGCCTCTGCTATTGGCGCCATCCGCATCCGTTGTCCCGTAGAGGCTGCCGGCCCTGTCCATGACCAAGCTTCCTCTGACACCCTCGCCGGCCAGCCCGATTCCCGGGATGCCGTAAAGAGTCGTGAAAGTCCAGCCACTGTTTGTGGGTGTGAGTTCGAAGACTGTACCGCCGCCCCCTGGGCCGCCAGTCGAGGTGGTTCCGTAGAGATTACCCGAACTGTCGAGAATCAATCCTCCTGTCGGACTTGACCCGTCGCTTCCGCCGGTGAAAATATGAAGCGTTTGCACTGCCCAGCTTGATCCTGAGGGGGTCAGTTCATAGATCACGCCGCAGCCCTGAGGACAGTTTTGGTAGCCGCCGCCGCCGATGGTTGTTCCATAGAGATTGCCGGCTCTGTCAAAAACAACACCGCCCCAAGGATATCGGCCATCCACACCGCGAAACGAATGAAGGACCGTCTCCTCCCAACCCGCACCCGAGGGCGTCAGCTTGTAAACTGTTCCGCAGCCGCCGGGGCAACTTTCAGTCCCCGCAAAGCCTCCACCAAACGTCGTACCGTAAATGCTTCCAGACTCATCGAAGGTGAGCTCTGACTCCGGGAATGCCCCGTCGGTTCCTCCGAGGAAGCGGTGTATTACGTAAGGTGCTCGGGGGATTCGCGGGGGAGGCGCCCAGTGGTAGACTGTGCCGCAACCATTGGGATTGTTGACGCAACTGGCTCCTCCCATTTTGGTAGTGCCATACATCGTACCGTCGGGAGCGATGCTCACTTTGCCCTCGGGATAGTTGCCATCCCATCCTCCTGCAAAGACGTAGAGTGAATCTAGCGTCCAGCCAGATCTGCCATAGGTTAGTTCGAGGATGTTGCCATCATTGTGGCCGCCTTCGGATGTTGTTCCAAAGAGATTCCCCGCGCCATCGATGGCGAAGCCGGCCTCAGGAAACGCCCCTTCTGGCCCAGCAAACGAGTGAATTATCGTGAACGTTTGCGCATGCGCTTCTTGCGTGGCAACGATTGCCAGAGCGAAGACCAGCGCCAATGACAGCACCACAACTGCCGTCCGAATTGAGTGCGCAGTGTTGAGTGGCAAACCAGGAGTGGCAATCATGAGAGACCTCCTTGAGAAGTCGCCGAAGAGTTATTCAATTCGGCGCGAGAGGACAAACGGCGGAGGAAGACCGCCATTGAGCGCGGTAGGAACTCAGGCCGAGGCACCGGCCGCGACCGCTTACCAATTAAATACGCGGTGCGGACATCCTGTCAGTGAGCCGTGCAACACAGCTGGGTGACAAGCTGAGGCAAGCAAAAGCCCGCGTGAGCGGGCTTCTTTGTTCTTCGAAGACTGAACGGGTCTTACCGGCTGCTGTTGGCTGCGGCTTCGCCCTGTTGTGCGGTCAATCGCGCACTGTTGCGCTGTGCGATCGTCTTTTTGGCATTGTCGGCCAACTGTTTGGCCTGCGGCAGCAGATCCAGGCCTTTCTGCACTTCAGGATCGGTTTCGGCGTGGACCCTCATGCCTTCCTGCTGGCCGAATTCGTTGATGAACAGCTCGGCCTTGATGTTGGATCGGATCCAGTCGTTGTTTTCGGCCAGTTCAGCTTCGGTGAAGGCGACCTTCTGTTCGTCCAGGTACTTGCGGAACTCCTGCATCACGGCATCGTCAACTTCGAACTGCCTGGTAACCGTGTGATTGATCACGTAATGCTTGGCGAAATTGAAGAACGCGTACTTCTCCAGCAGGGTGTCTTGGAACTTGTTGGTCTTGGGATTGGCGATCTTGACGTCCGGCGTGATGCCGCCGCCGCCGTAGACGGTGCGGCCGCCGTCGGTCATCTTGACTTCATGATTGCCGACGGCGCTGTCGCCGTTCTCGCGGTCGTTGTAGTAATAGTCGTACAGCGAGACGCCGGTATACTCGCGCTGAATCAGACGGCCGCTGGGAGTGTAGTACTTGGCGGTGGTCAGCGCCAGGCCGGTGTTTTCCGACAGCGGATAAACCGTCTGCACCAGTCCCTTGCCGAACGTGGTTTCGCCGGCGATCAGGCCGCGATCATGGTCCTGAATCGCGCCCGCAACAATCTCAGCCGCCGACGCGGT
>PLBD01000048.1 GCA_003135315.1 Acidobacteriaceae bacterium
GAACGGGGCACGAAGATGCGAAAAGCTTGCTTTGAAACGAAATATCCCGTCGTCGGGCTGATAACCACCGCCCAGGACCAGCCTCTGCTTCCCACTGCGTCTTGCCCACGCAATAGCGCAGTTTACAATTGCGTTCGTCGGCCGTACATGTTGGTACTCGTAATCTGCCCCACCGAGATAAGAATAAACACTGACGTGATCGTGCATGTAGAGTGTCGCAGCTATGATATGCCCCTTATACTCAGCCAACACGAAGCGGGCGTTCGCAGCCATATGCTCAAATATTGAGATGACAAACTCCACTGGGAAGTAATACGAGCTGAGGGCCCGATTGCGGTCCATAGTTCTGCTATAAATTTTATGGAACGTCCGAACTTCGTCTAAGGTCGTTGCCTCGAATACTCGAACATTTTCATTCGCAGCACGCTTCAGGTTCTTGCGGCAAGCATGGGAGAAGTGGTTTTGCCACAAGTCACCTTCTGATAGAGTCGTATCGACCCAAACAACTTCGCGGTTAAGACGTAGCTCGCCGCCGCTAAGCATGTGGCCGGCATCAATCCACGGATTCAGGTGCATGAATTCGGTGACCACGCCGAGCTCGCAGAAGCGCTGATGCACAGCCTCGCAGAATTTGGCAGCACTCGCTCCCGAAAGATTACTGGGGCCGGTGAATTCAGGGGTTGCGGCGTCCCAATTAGCTCCAGCAATACGGTTGAATGGCAGCTCGGCTAGGGACCGCAGAAAAAAGGGGTAGACGGCTTTGCTACCGGCGTCTTCGAATACAAACAGATTTGCGACACGCCGACTATATTCTTCCTGTATGCGGGCGAATTCGTAACTGCCAAAAACACTTTGGCCAGCAGGCAGGAGGTCGCGCCACTCGTCCTCGTTCCCCAAGCTGATTAACTTTTGATAGGTACTCATCTCAGCGCTTGAGCAACTGTGTCAAGCACTCCACAAGATTCCCTAAAGCCTGCTTATCTGTGTCTTGATGCACCGGCAGATTCATCATGTGTCGCGAGAGGTAATGCGCCTCCGGGAACTCTTCAGAACGGATCGGGGCGATCAATGTGTGATAAAGGCTTACTACTCCATAACCAAGGGCATTCATCTGAAAGTACAAGTCGTCTCGTGATTCTCCGTTGACGAGAACCGGCAGACTCTGGGGAACGACCCCCTCAGGAATACGGCTGTAGAGTGGTTCCAAGGGTAGGCCGGTATCCAGGAGCGATTGGAGAAGAAAGCTAGCGTTTTCGCGTCGGCGCCATGCTATTCGGCAGAGGTCATAGTCATGGAAGGATTGCGCAGAATCCTCACCCATAGACTGCCCCAACATCTCCATCGTTTCCTCGTGGTTGTTTGTGTTCAGGACTAGCAGCCCTCCCCGGGTAAACGGCAGCAGTTTGTGCAAAGAGTAAATCGCGGCGTCGCCCGACCGGCCGCAAATGCCACCGACCTGGTCTGACAACATCGCGTGCGCTTCATCTTCAAGGACGAGAACATTATTATCGCGAGCGAACCTGCACAAGACGTCAGCATTAGGATCGGGAAATCCGAAATAATGAATCAGGACCAGTAGCCGAGGATGGTTAGCTTGTATCTTTGCTTTGACATCGTCGACGTCCACCTGCAGTTTCTGTGAGACTCGATAAAGGGAGTATTGGACCCCCAATTGCTCGATGGGGTCGAAAACGCCGGAGCCCTCGCGACTACTCCATCCGATGTAGGACGGCAACAGTACTTCATCGTCTTGCGAAAGCCCAATGGCCTGCATGTATGCCTTGAACGCACACCTGGCACTCTCGAAGGCAAAGGTCCGACGCTGAAAGTTACAGCGTCTCTCCGGTGATTTGGCGATGGCGGTCATCACGAAATCAAGCGATGGGCTTCACCAAGCGAAGCACGATTTCGGAGCTCATAATTGTGCGCTCAGTCTTAATCGGCTCCGGCGATGAGACGATGACTATGTTCCGCTGATTGCTCAAGCTTGACGCGAGAATGTTCACAGCCTGCGCAACTGTGATGCCCTCAAGGTCGAGTAGTTTACAATGCCGGCCGCCGATGAACCCAAGACAAACCCATCCGCCGTCGCACGGCCACTTGGCTTTGCTGAAGCCCCAGTCGCGCTCTTCGGCTAGAGCTCTGTCAATCTCTTCCTTGTCAATTATCAATCCGATACCGTTGTCTTTCGGGACGCCTTGAAGAGCAATTCGGGCGAGATACGTTACACTCTCCTCTCGAAAACCGGAATTTCGATACCAAGCAACGGCACGTGTGTTGCTTTGGAATACATCAAGTGCGAGCTGCCGGCACCCTGAGTTGGACCCCATCATCTCGAAATCCCGTAACAGCAGCTTCCCAAAACCCTGGCCAGAGACCGACGGCTCGGTGGCGATGTAGTTGAGAAAACATGTATCTTCTCGAACCAGTGCTTCGTAGTAGCCGACAAATCGCGGGCCGCGTTTCACCATAACAAAGCGGTGGCTGGCGTCGCATGCTGTTATCAGCCTTTCTACATACCTGAGTGACTGAGGCGCCTGGTAGACCGTGTAAAGGAATTGCTTGTCGCCAAATACCCGGGTTGCTAGGGCGAATATCTTTGAGGCATCGGAGGGTTCGGCGATGCGTAGCTGTACGCTCCCTGCCTTAGTTGTTGGCGGCATGGCAAGTGGGGACACTATTCGCGGCCCTATCTTTCCGTTCCTCGTCAAAATCCAGCATGACAGCACCCGGATCAATCTGCACACCATCTCTCTGGAACACACGCCACAAGGTGAGAAACAGAATCCTAATGTCGAGCGCGAATGAGCAACTCCCCACGTAGTCGAGGTCGAGACCAATACGATAGTCCCAAGAAAGGTCATTACGGCCACTGACCTGTGCCAGCCCTGTGATTCCGGGCCGCACAAAGAACCTCACTTTTTCCGGTTCCGTGAAGAATCGGTAGTAGCGCATCAGGAGAGGGCGTGGACCGACCAGACTCATGTCACCGCACAGCACATTCCACAGCTCAGGGAGTTCGTCCAAGCTGGTGCGGCGCAGAAACTTGCCAAACCTGGTCAATCGCACGCTGTCCGGCAGCAACTCCCCCTTAGCGTCGCGCTCGTTGGTCATGGTTCGCATCTTACAAATGTTGAATGGCACGCCGAAGCGCCCGGGCCGCTGTTGCCGGAACAACACCGGCGAACCCAGCTTCACCCTTACGAGTACCCATAACAGTGCCAGTAAAGGCGAGAGAATCACGAGCATCAGGCCGCTCACCGCTACATCCAGAGCTCGCTTGGGCATGCCCGTATAGATTCGTTTCATCGCTTCACAATATCAGCGGACTCAGTCAGGCGTGACGCAGCCGGTACTCCAATGACCGTCGTTGCTGCGAGCGCATCTCTAGCGCAGCACCTAACCGTGTGCGACGGCTTTGGCTCATCCGAAATGTCATTTCCTTTCTGCAAGCGGTTTGGCGGGAATACCAACCACTGTAGTACCGGGTTCGACGTTCTTGGTCACCACCGCACCTGCACCGACCGTTGCACCTGGTCCGACGCTGACATACTGCAAAACCTGCGCTCCCGTCCCGAGAAGCACGCCTTCACCGATCACAACACCGCCCGAGATGTTGACGGTGGGCATCAATGCTGCGCACCTACCAATCCGAGATTCATGGCCAATTGTGCACAACAGATTAACCATCGAGAACTCACCGAATTCAAGGTTGACCGTGCCAATACTACCCGCACAGAGTACAACGCCCCGCTCGACGTTCGCTGTGGAGCGATCGAACTGTACACTCGGATGAATCAGTGCCGGCCACTCCAACTTGGGAAACCGAGACGTCAACTCTGCGACCAGCTTTATCTTGCTCGTAGGCGATCCTATGCCGAGGGCGAGTGCTTCCACTTGGTTGTTTCCGTCAAGCCAGTTGAAATCACCCAGGGTTAATTCCTTGCTGTCGTGTTCTGCAGGACGAGACGCGTCTGACACAAGATAGCCGAGGAAGTCGAATTGTGGAGCGTCACGGTTGATATCGCGAATCAGCCAAGTGACTTCGCGTGCAAACCCGCCCGCACCGATAATAGCGATCTTCTTCATACAGTTTGCTCCCCTTGTCTATAGGACATTCGTGGCCACCGCGGGCGACCTCGCTTCCAGACCCGAGGCGAGACGCCGAGTGTATGCTTGCGAATCAAAGTCCCAAGGACGGACGGCCCCACTCAAAATGTGCAGGTAAACTTCATAGATTTCGGTGCCCGTGCGGTTCGCATCGAACATGTGCTTCACCAGGGTCCGACCGGTGAGGGCTATTTGGCGATGATGATCGAGATCGGCGAGTACTTCCAGAACAACGCGGGCGAGGGCCTTCGGAGAATGCACTGGAATCAGTCTGCCGGTAACGCCTTCAATTACGACCTCGGGAATGCCGCCCACCGAGCTGGCTACCACCGGAACCCCTGCTAAGAGCGGTTCAACAACGCCACCGCAGTTTTCGGACAAAGGCACATGGACAGCGCAGTCAAAATCGGGCCAGATCTGCGCGACTTCAGGCTGACTAAATAAACCTGGAAGGAGTATGTTCCCACCAGCCACCTTACGCGCACGCTGCTGCAGCCGCTCTTCGTACCATCGTCCCAGTCCGTACGAATCGCCGATCAATACTCCCCTGACGTTTGGCGAGGCTCTGATTATCATACCTAGCGCATCAATCACGTCCTCGTGGCACTTCAGCCCGATTTTCTGGCCGAGCAGGTATTTCGGTGGATACATAATATTAACGTTGCCTACCAGGCTGGTGTGCGCATCGATGCCCATCCGTCTATGAAGATAGAACTTGCGCTCCACAGCAAGGGCCTCCATGCGTAAGCCATAGTAACTGAGGAACAACCGCGATTTCGGTACACCGGCATGGCTATAGTGTTCATTGACGCATCGGCTGGAACCAACCCAGTAGTCTGGTGGCCCCGCCGTAAGCAGATCCATGCGAAGAGAGTGCCAGTGTTCTAGGTGCAATGGGCCGGCCACCTGAAACACGCGCGGAACCTTGTGGCGTCTTCCCAGGGCCAAACGCAACGTGAGGGTCGTCGTCACAAAGTGGCTATGGATGAGATCCGGGTGTACTTCATCCACGAGCCGTTTGGCATTGCGAGCAACAGTAGCGAATTGTCCAGGGTGCCGCACGGGAAGCGACAAATCGACGATATGAATCGTCGTGCCGGCCTGCCGCCACGCCTCGACGGTGCGACCTTCGGCCCGTGGCAGCGCCACGTGAACTTCGACACCTGAGCTCACCAGGACTGCTGCCTGGTTGGCCGCCCAGCTTGCACCATCGGATGTTTTGACCACGTGGAGAACGCGCATTGCTTGCTCAGACTGCCACTTGGCCGCGCGACGAGAGCCAGGCCTTGGTCACGTCGCGCAGGAAGGTATAGAACTCAGTGCGCTTCTTCTCCAACGCCTCGGGACGGAATTCCTGTGCCTTTTCCAAGTTGCGCGCCGACATCTGGCTGAGCCTTGAGGGATCCCGGATGGCCTCTTGAATCTTGTCGGCAAGTGCCTGTGGGTTGTTGGGCGGCACTAAGTCGTCAGGATGCAAGAGCTCAGGAATGCCACCAACGCTGGTTGCAATGCAAGGCAACCCACGCGCCATCGCTTCCACCACGACTCGCGGAAGTCCTTCCGTCCGCGATGGAAGGACCATCAAGGTGGCATTGTCGAGTTCCGACCGGACGGCAATCCCGGCTGGCAGCTCACCGAGAAACTTAACGGCGCCATTAAGCGATAATGATCGAGCCAGCCTTTCCAACTCCGACCGGTGCCTCCCATCGCCAATCATCCGTAGTTCGACAGGAAACGCGCGCCGGCATAGGAGACTGATCGCACGAATGAGAATATCTTGCCCCTTATACATCTGTTCCAGCGACCCGACGAATACAAGGCACGGGCGTATCGGACTTGTATATTCCTTCGGCCGGGGCGCGTAATCCTCCAGGGTAAGATCAGTGCTGGAATAATTCGTAGTAAACACCCGCGAAACCGTGCTGAAGGAAGTCAACTGGAGGTCTGCGTCAGAAACCGCCACCGCAAATCCGTTCTGACTCGCTGGATAGTTGCGTTGCAAGGCGCGTTCAGTCACGTAGCTAATGGCCACGGCGCGCACACATTGCTTTTTTAAAGTACGTGTAGACAGGTACCTAAACAACGGGCGCAATGGATGTTTAATGGCGCCTGGCGCGAAGGCTTCGTACGGGTCGCCCACAACTTCCAGACCATACGGACGGTCATGCCGCCACAGCAAAGGTAGCAGGTCCGTCGCAACCCGAGAGCCAACTCGGCACAACACTGCATCGTCCGAAGCCAAAGCCGAACGCACGACTGAGCGCACCCGGCTCCGAACCTTCACGTACTGCCAGGGGCCGACGTAGTACGGTACCTCAACGAATTCCACTCCCGGACCGATGACTGGGCGATAGCGATGATCAACTGCTACCTTTCGCTCGGCTCGCGCAACAACCTTCACGCCGTCGAAGACCTTTAAATATCTCTCCCAAAAAGGCAGACCATAAGTTGTGCGAGTCCATATCTGCCCATCAGCGGCCCTAGTAAAGCGGAAATCGAGGGCGAGAAGAAGTTTCATGCTTTACCGGGGACTGGTCCAGCTTGTGCCGTTATAAAACCAGTTCGTTCCGCTGGCAGCGTCAGAAATAAGACTACCGGGCGCGACTCCGATCCTAGGCAACATAGAGCTCTTCAGGGGAGGGGTAAGCTGCACGCCATGGACAGCGGTCGCGCACTTGCCGGCGCTTGTGTGGATGTATTGCAGATATCCCGACTTCGGCCCCTCGCTTGCCGATACTGAGTTGCCATCGGCCAATTCGCAGGAATCCCCCAGTACCTCGATGCCGTACGCCATACCTCCAACCGCAGAGTTGGCGATGATGTTGTTGCGAAGAACAGCGATGTGTGAAATTGCGCTTGCCGCACTGACCATCACTGCCGAACGGAAGGACGAAATCAGACCAGGGTTCGCCGCCGATCCTGCATTAACAATCATGTTGTCGCTTATTTCTATGTTGTCGCCCCCCCCGGGCGCCCACCGAATGGCCGACGCGGGCGCATTGATTACGACGTTGCCATCAATTCTTACATTGAATGCCCCATTCGAATTCGTTGAGTCCCAATAGCCGATACCCATTTCGGACGCTCCACTAAAAGAGGCCGTTGATAACAACTCCAAGTCGTATTCGATCGTATTGCCCGCAATCAGAAGTGTTTTAATTGGCAGGTTTGCAGTTGGATTGATCGTGATTCCGCTCGCATTTCCGATGGTCGGCGCCCCCGTGACGGCATTCGTCGTCCACGCCGTCTGCACCAGTCGAATTACGTTTCCACTTATCGTGGCATTCGTGATTCCGTACCCTCCGGTGTGGGAACGATAATTGTTGGACCAGATGGTAATCCCATAGTAGCCGTTAATAACGCTGTTGCTATTGACAACAATGCCCTCCGAGTCGCTCGCGGCCACTCCCGTCACGTTCATCCCAACGAGATAGCCATCGATTATGTTTCCGGTAATTATCTGCCTTCCGCCATGTGTTTCGATAGCCGTCACCGCACCGGGAGCATTGATGCCCCCCACGAACACGTTATTCACAATCATCACATGTTCTGAGGCCATGTAAATCGTGCTATGGTCGTGATAAATGGTCCCGCTTGTGTTTAACTCGAATCGGCAATTTGTGACTTGGCTGTACTGGCTACCGGAATAAATTACGTTAATCGATGCTATGTCGCGTACCACAACGTGATCCCATGTCATGGCACGACTGTTCGAGCCTGTGCCGACCGCCAATCGCCCGTGACCGAGCGCTGCGGCAGGGTTGTTGGTCGTGTTGTAGTCGATTGTGAAATCCCTAAACTCTAGATTGTCGTTGGTTGCGCCAAAGCTCCCAAAGATAACCGTAAAATTTCCTGCGTGATTCCTTACCTTCAGCACTGAAAGCTCCATGCCCTCTCCCTCTACATGCAACTTCGGACCGATCTTAAATATGTATCCAGCACCGGGAGGAGAGATAATGCATGTTCCAGCTGGTAGTAGCAGCCTGGCGCCTGATGCCACCGCAGCATTAATTGCACGCTGAATGCTCTGGGTGTCGTCGCTGGTACCGTCACATTTTGCTCCATACTCGTGAATATTAATTCCCCGCGAGCTCCCCGGTGCCTCCTGCGCCATCAGTGCCAAAGACAACGTCACAGCCACCAGCACAGCCGTAATGAGGCACCTACAACAAGTGACACTCGCCACAGTTATCTCTTTGACCACCGTACTGTACTCCTAAATCAGTCGACGCACTGATATTAGCGCTCGCAGGTGCCTGGCACAACGTACCCCAACAGTTTAACTAGCAGAGATGCGATGACCACACTGGCAGTGAAATAGACAACAATGCAATAGACATTTCGAAAGTCCATTCGATTAGCGTCAATCGCTTCTGGAAGGAGGACTGCAAAGATGAGAGTGCCGCCAGGCGGGTACGCTTTGAGTGCACTCAGAGCGTAAAAGGCGATCGTCCATAGTACAAATGTGAACACTATACCTACCGTGCCAAAGTTCACATAAGCCTCCGCAACCGGATTGAAGCCCCAGCCCGAGACCGGCCCCTTACCGCGGTGGATTGTCTGCGCGAAGAGTTCGGACAGATAGATTGGCTTAGTGCCCGGATACAACGCCTTTGGCAATACAGACATCACAGCGTTGGCATATGAGTTGCCCTGCAAGATATCCCCTTGTGAGTCGGTCACAATCTGAAGAAGCGACAGATAAGGGCCTGCCAGCTCGGTATTCTCAGGCTTGATCTGATCTAATAGATTCTCGCTACCGATGAAGTGTTCTACGTCAGCATTAGTCATCTCGCCACTTACCCGCGGTGCAATCGCCACTCTGGCATACCCGAAAAAAGCAGCGGCACAGTAGGCCAGGAGCAAGAGCGCACACAGGCCGAGGCCGACCCTTAACTTGCGGCCCCGGATTACAAACGAAACCGCCGCCACCGCGAGGATTGCTTGAATGACGAGTAACCGCTCTCCTTGAGGCAGTAGGAGAGCGCACCAGATCAGAAGCGCTGTGCGGGCTATCCATTTCTTGACCTTTGTCGGTGACCGCTCAGCCGCGTACCACACTGCGGCAAGCCCCGGTAATACAAACGCTAAATAAGGCCAACTGAGACCTGCGTCGTGAAATGCGCTAAAGCGGTTTCCCCGTCCACTTTCAAGGCCCGCTAGGTAGCCTCCTATTTGTTGGTACTCTAGAAAATACATGCCAATACCAATTGCATATATGATCATTCCAGCGTGTAGCCATGCTTGTGGGGCTCCTTGTGGATCTCCCAAATTGATATGCCTTGAAGGTTCTTTTGTCGGATAAAGGCGTTCCATGAAGTTCGCTGTGAACAGGATCGTTAAGGCTGCAATGGCACCGAGAGCTCCGGCGTCGCCGTAGGCATCTTGTGTGAACGGCCATGGATAGCTCGTTCCCGTCGGGTCTTTCATGCTCGCGAGCCTCAGCAAGAGAACGCCATTGTAGGCTGCGAAAGCGAAGGCAAATATACCGAGGGGATCCAAAACACCGTGATCTCGAAAACGGCGAACCGCAACAGCTCCGCAGGCCGTTATCGTCACAATAGACCATGCAATTGCAGGCTGACGATCAAACCAGAAATAGCATGTTAGGAACGCAAAGATCGCCCCAACCGCGATGATGGGAAGCAGCGCATTTAACAACGGTGGTACGCGTCCATATTCTGCAGCTGGGCTGGAGTCGTTAAGCATCGGCAGCAAAATCTCCATTTGGAGCGACACGTGCAATCGGGTGCGGCGTGAGGTGTTGCCAGTTCTCAAGATATTTGTTCGACAATTGGGCGCTAGTTACGTTGGATCGGTGATCTAATCGAGCGACACGAATACAGTTCCTGAGAGCTTTCTAGGGCGTATTTCATGCTGAATGGGCTAATCGAGAACACGTCCTCCGTGCAGATGCCCGGATCTCGGTAGGACCGGAAGCTAAGTGCCGCTGCCGCCCACTCTTCATCCGGAAGCTCCAGAGACATGGTACGAACTCCGGGGAGATGACGCGCGATCTCATTTATTCCAGGGAGGTCGCTAGCCAGTACTGGGAGTCCCGCGGCGACAGCTTCCAAGACGGCACCAGGAAGGCCTTCCCATAGGGACGGAAAAATCATGAGG
>PLBD01000531.1 GCA_003135315.1 Acidobacteriaceae bacterium
CCGTATCGTCCAGCACAATGAATTTGATCGGTATACCCGACTTGGGAACGAAGCTGTAACAGGCAAAGTCCTGATCGAGGTTATCCTGGGTGAAACCGTGACCGACCGGGCTGGAGGTAGTGGTGAAGAATTCCTTCATCCAGCTCAGGGTGGTCGACGCAGGAGTAGCCAGCGAACGGCGGTTTGCGTCCGCAACCACAATTGGGGGCGTGGGAAAGTCCGCCTCCGGCCCGCCTCCGAAGATGTCACCGTAAACCGTCGTACCATCGATTACGCCCATATAGGCGCCGGTAGCATTGACCGAATTGGGATTTGGCGTTGGGTCAGCTTCCATATTGAGGATGGTGCTGGCGATGTGGGCGTTCCTGGTCTTGGCGTTTTCAAAGGCGGTGCCCATCCAGAACTGGTCGTGATTGCCGATGACCTGGTACCAGGGAAGATCGCGGTTGAGTCCAGCGGCGTGGAAAGGCTTCTGATAATCAATAGTGGAAGCCCCGACATTTGCCCCTGAGCTGGGGGTAATGACCCTGCCGTCGATCGTATCAATGAACCAACGCAGTTCGTTGTATTGTGTGTTATTGCAAGCGTCTCCGAGCGATAAGCCGAAATCGAACGGCCTCAGCCTGTGCAGCGCATTGATAGTCTGGATGGCGGCGTCGAGCACCTGTGACGTCGAGAGGAGAACTGGCGAATAGGCCGACGACAAGCCGCTGGAGGCTGTACCGTAGCGTGCGCTCCAGCCAATGTAAATAGGCTGGGCGGGAGATTCTTTGTCGGCAATATGAATGTCGGAAACAGAAAAGTAGGACACCAGGCGTGCCACGTTGGGCGCACCCCTATAGTTGGGCGCAATGTCCCTCCGCAGCTGATGATTCAACGGGCTGCCGATGTTCCAGGCGCTGTAACCGTATTGGGCGTAGAGCGCTACGTCTCCCGGATTGAGTTGCCGGGTGGTGAGAGGGATTGCAACTGGCAGCACCTGCTGTTCGGCGGTGGTGTAAACCTGGCTTACGATCGGCCAGGATACGACTTGCGGGCCGCTTGGGTTACCCGGGCTGCCTCCGCAGGAAGCCAACTGCGATGCGCCAAATCCGATACCCGCGCTTTTGACGAAATCCATTTTCTGTTCCTTGACCTTGTTCGCCTCGGAATCGCGTGGGTTTCCCAATATCTCAACGCCACTGGTTGCTGGCGCTCCCCTGGCCGTGTCTCGCATAGAACGTCTCGCTTGCCTTTCTGATCTGTCGAGCAGTGCATCGCAACCGTTCGCGGGACAGGATTCGTCATTGGTCTCATCGGCTCTGCAAACGGCGATCACATCTGAAAGAGATGGGTAGAGCAGGTGACTGTCCACAGGACCCTAGGAGAGGGGAAGCGAGGTGCTCTGTTATGAATAGGTTGGAACCCAACGTTGGAATCGCCACTGACGTCAGTGAGGAGAACTGTTTGGTTCTGGGACAGTGTGCGGGATTGAACCAGCCTTGTTCTCCTTAGTGGAAGCCCTCGCCCTAAATCGTGGAGGCAGGAGCAATCGGGCCGCCGGCCCTCTCCCTCCACGCCCAAGTGCCTGCCGAACCTGGCAACAGAACGGCCCCAGGAATTCGGAGCCACTTCGGAGGAACGACACCAAAGTCCTGCTCAACTGCGATTGGCAACGGATGCCTTTCGCCGGGGATCCAGTCAGTACCGCTTCGCTCAACTCTGCAGATACCAAGTCGTTTCGCGAGGTCGCGAAAGGCGGGACACGTTTACTCCGGTGCTGTTTTCGAGATCTGAAGGGCAAATCCGGTTAAGACAAGGCCTGCCGGTGTCCGACAGAATTCAGGAGGGGCAGATAAATCAGAGTCGTGGGTTGAGATGTCTTGGCTTCGCTGTCATTTTGATTATCGTCCAGCCGGGACTGCTGTCCGCCCAGGATCATCCCAACCGAGCAACGATTGATGTTTCGTTTGATTTCGATATCTCGAGTAGCAAACTGACGGCCGGTCCGTACTCGCTTGACCTCATCGCCCCCACCTACGTCATGTTGCGCAGCCAAGACGGCAAGGTGCGGCAGAAACTGTACTTTATCCAGACGGCCGTGGCGGGCAAGAATTCCACGGCGCCATGTACCAGGGCCCTGGTGAAGTGCTGAGCGTCATCGGAGGTGGTCGTTACGTTGCGCAACGTCAAGTATTACTTGTCCGAAGTCTGGGGCTGGTTAGGCACGGCGCTTATGAGCTCATTCATACCCAAAGCGAGCGACCCGACCAAACGTATTCCGCTGATGTCGGCAAGAAAAGACGTGGCCAGGCCCGCGCTCAGTCCGTGATTGTGGTGATCCCCATCGACATACTTTGGTGGAGTCGGATGCACTGATGAGGTCCGAGCGACCTCACGAAGGGACGTCGAAGGTGATATCCGCAATTCTATCCATCCCCCCCGAGACTCATTCCCCGCCCCTTCTTCTTCGGCTTCTATTCCGATGACAGTCATATCCCGCACTGTCACAGTGTCATGAGATGTGGGTCACTGCGCAAGAGCGTACCTACTGTAGAAACTTAGCCATCAGGACGACCCTGGTCGTCAAGCAAACTCGCTTCTGGAATTAGTGCTACCCCCGAGGCGATCTAAATTTCCGTGGCGTCTATCGCGCAGGAACGATTGTGCTGAACAACGTTTGTATCATCACCGCTTGTGTCAGCTCAGCAGTGGCCTTTCTGTATCTGGTGAAGCGCACGACGGCGGAGCCCTCGCGCGAGAAATCCAATGAATTCACCGGCGCCGTCGTGGCGGTTATCGGTACGACCTATGCCGTGCTGCTCGCCTTTATGCTGGGCGGCGTATGGAGCATGTTCCGGGAGGCTGAAGCCAATGTGGAGCAGGAAGCCAGCGCAGCAATCAACATCTATCGCATCGCCGCACAAATCAAAACCCCAGAAGCTGATCAGATCCAGGAGATCTGCCGGAGTTACGCGCAAAATGTAGTCAATCGTGAGTTTCCTGCCTTGGAGGAGCGGGGGCAGATGAGCGTGGAAGGCAGTCAGATGATTAACCAACTCTGGAGACTCCTGGAGCAGAGCAAAGTCCGTTCGGAGAACGACTCGATCGCTCTTAACCAGATGATGGAGGAGTTGCGAGGCCTGACTGAACACCGGCGCTTGCGTGCCATGCAAGGCCGCGAGGGGCTTCCTGGAATCTTATGGGCCGTGCTGATCGCCGGCGGCGTCATTACGGTTGCGGCTTCCTGCTTCTTCGGCGTGCCCCAGTTTCGCTTTCACCTCCTGGAGGTGTTGGTGCTGAGTTTCCTGATCTCGCTAGTGCTGGTTGCCATCGCCGACATCGACCGGCCCTATCAAGGACCGGTGAGGGTGGCGCCCGACGGGTTTCGCTACGCCATCCGCACGATGAGCAACGAACCCGGCCCCTGAGGCACCTTAAGTCACTTTCTGCCAGGACTCAGTTCCTCCGCTCAATCTCCGGCTTGAGAAAGGCAGGGTGTATGGTTGCTGCCGCCTCTGCCGTAGCTTCTCTCAATCCTGTCGACGATGTGTTCAAGAATCTGTGCGTGAATGCGGGAAAGGGCTTCACGTCCGCTGAAGCCCAGGCGCGTGCCGCGAAGGGATACCGCACGCTGGCTGGTGCGCGCGCCGACGACAGGGGCGGATGGGCGCAAGAGCTGGGGCACATCGTGGGAATGACAGGCGACGGGGTTAACGATGCTCTCGCGTTGAAGCAGGCGGATGTGGGGAATTACGGTCTCATGTGCGACGGCGGGGACGCGCGCAGCGGCAGCTTGATTCTCACAGAGCCAGGGCTGGCAGTAATTATTCGCGGTGTCGAAGAATCTCGGCGCACGTTTCGAGCGCATGATGGCCTACGCATACGATCGGGTTGCCATGACATCACCGCGGAAGAACAAGTGGAGCGGTTCAAGCAAGAGGAAGAGGAACAGGAAGAAGTAGCCTCGGGGACCGCAAAGCTCCTTAAATCGATGCCGGATCAGCGCTGATGGTTGAAGGTCGGGGATGGGACCGATCGCCAAGCCCTGAGAAACAGCCGCACTCTCAACGTCAGGCAACGCTCACAGCAAGAATCCGCTGGTGGCGCCCCGGGAAATCAACGGCCGGACACAGGTATCAGGCTTGATCCTTCATGTGGCTGCGCGCTTCCTCCACTCGCCAAGACTCGGTCTTCGGATTGAGATGTCTTCGCAGTGGCCGCTCCAACTCGAGTTTGCAATAATCATTTTGCCATCTTAGCCGAGACAATCGAGCGCCGACGTCGGAAGGTGAAAAGGCGCGAATAACTCTCCGTTGGCCGGAGACCCTGAAGGAAGCCAATCGATACAACCTCACAGGAATGAAGCTCCCGCTTAGGGCGATCTTGGAAGATACTTCAGATTCTCACTTGCCGTAGGCCACAATCGGGCATCAGCCGCCCGGACCGCGGACGATTGTCAGCGCTTTACGCTCACATCAAGCTATCTTCCTACAGCCCGACTCAGGATCACCGCTAGTTCCTCCATTGCCTGCGGAGCGTCCTCGGTTCCCCAGGCGCACAGCAGCTTCACCCCGGCCCGGTGCATGGCTGGAGCTTGGGCAATCAGGCTAGCGTTTGCACGGCATTCCTCGACGGATGAGGCGTCCGCCGCACGGGCAATCTGGCATCGGCCCCTCGCCGGAGACTCGCCAACGATAACCCAGGCATTCTTGGACGTGCCCTCCAAAATGTGCCATGGCTCAGGAGTATATGCCACGGGGGTAGAAGTATCGCTGCGATTGTCTGAGCGGACACGGCCGGTTGGGTTCACTTTCAACGGAGCGCTCCTTACTGAAGTTTTGGCCCGGGAGAGTATCACGCGTGCTGCAACTGGGTGACAAATTGTAGGAAAAGCAAGCTTCAGTCCAAAGCATATTGGCTGAGACCAAGCAATGTCCAGACCAAGGGCGATTTCCTCTCCATCCTGCTGATTAACTGCTTTAAGAGTGTCCTATGTCCCTCGTGATTTCGTCATGTGCGGCACCAAGGGCTTGCTCCGTATGAGCGGGTCGAATGACGTTTTGCTCGCAAGAATAATCCCCTAACTAGCTGGATACAAAAGGCTTATAAAAATAGCACTAATAGGCCTTGTAAATGTGTATCTTTGTGATAGTTTAGTGCTATTAAATGCGACCACTAAAATGACGACTACTTAAGTTCGCATATACCACTAATGTATGGAACTGGCTCGCTTTTCTTCTGCGCGATTTTGAACAAACCTTGCGCGACATGCCGTCCAAGTACCTGAAGAGTTAGAGGCTGCGATCGGCGAAATTGTCACGAGAAGCCTTGTTGGTGGGAACCGCCGAAAAGAACCGATGGGACTCAATTGGCGGAGCTATGTCCAGCAGACAACCGGGGTCGCCTATGAATGGGCACGAAGAGGTTCCGTTTGCGGAGAACCATGACTGGTACGCATTGCAAACTCGCGTGCGTTTTGAAAGGAAGATCTGCCAGCAAGTGCAAGGGAAGCATTTGGAGGCGTACGTCCCGATTACTCGGGACCGGCGTCGTTGGACGGACCGCTGTCAGACGATTGAAGTGCCGCTGTTCCCCGGGTATGTCTTCGTGCGCGCCTTCTCCGATCCGGCGGCTCGCTTGACCGTCCTGCAGACGAGCGGGGCCTACGCGTTCGTTACTTTCAATAGTGTCATAGCTTCTATCCCAGACCAGCAGATCAAAGACCTGCAGCGAATCGAGAGTCAGAATACTTCATGCTCTCCGTATCCTTTTCTCAAGAGCGGGCAGAGGGTCCGAATTTGCGGGGGATCGCTGGATGGGTTGGAGGGCATTTTTGTTGCCGAGCACGGCCGGAAATTGGTCATCTCAATCGAGCCCATGCAGCGCTCCGTTGCGATCGACCTAATGGCGTATGACCTTGAAGTTGTCTGAAACATGGAGTGGCTTCACTTGCCATCCAGAACCGCCTTTCTTGGGTCGGTACCGTAGCTGAACCCTCTCTTCTTAGCAACAAACCCACGCAGCAGAACTTTGGGGAGACAATGATGTTTTTCCGTTGGCGTATTAGAGGTTGCTTCTTGCTGAAATTGTCGGCGGCAGGTGCGGTTCTCGCCATCTGTACCGGCGCGAATGGGCAGTTAACTCCTGTTGCGACTGCTCCGTCCAAACCGCCGTCCACGGCTGCGCCCATCGTTATAGGAGGCTCTTCCGAGAAATACAGCGACAGCATCATCAGCCCCGACGACGTTCTGGAAGTGTATGTGATGGATGTAGCGGAGCTTTCCCGCCAGTATCGCGTCAGCCCAGCAGGCAATGTGGACCTGCCGCTGCTGCCGAAACCGCTTGCCGCCGCAGGCCTGACCCCGAGCCAGCTTTCTGACGCGATCGCACTGCAACTGCGCGAACGCGGCCTGGTAACGAATCCCCATATTGTGGTTACGATCGTCAGCTCACGCATAAAGGCGGTATCGATCACAGGGGCTGTCAAAATGCCGCAAATCTATCCCGTTTTCGGACGTACCACGCTGCTGGATGTGTTGTCGCAGTCACAAGGGCTCAGCGATGATGCCAGCAATGTTGCGGTAATCACCAGGGGAGATATCGGGGCTCAAGCCACAAATTCCACCGAACGAGTCCAGATGGTCGACATCAAGAAGTTGATGGAGACCGGCGATCCTAAGTACAACCTCGAGATCTTCCCCGGGGACAAGGTGACCGTGCCCCATGCAGGAGTGGTGTACGTAGTTGGCGCTGTCAACAAGCCTGGAGGCTTCGTAATCCGGGCGCCGGACAAGGGGATGACGGTGTTACAAGCCCTTGCCATGGCAGAGGACGCAAAATTCAGCGCGATCAAGAACAAATCCATGATCATCAGGCCTGATCCGAAGGCCCCCGACGGCCATGAGCAAGTGCCGATAAACATCAACTTAATTTTGGCAGGCAAGCAACGGGATCAGCTCTTGCTGGCGAATGACATTCTGTTCATTCCTGACAGTACGGCCAAGAAAGCATGGCGACGCGGGGCTGAGGCCGCAGTGCAAGCGGCAACTTATCTAGCAATCTACGCACGTCCATAAAGGCATCCCCATGAAACCGAATGAACTTACTTCAGACCCCGAGCGCCGCGCCCTTCCGGCAAGGGGGGTCGACACCGCTCTTTCGCCTGCGTGGGCTCTCCCAGCGGTAGAAGCCAGTGTAGCTAGCGCCCAAGATTACGTTTCTCTGGCGACATATTGGCACACGCTGTTGAAGCGGCGTTGGTCAATTGCGACTGTCGCGATCGTTGTCACGACCATTGTGGGCATTGTCTCCTTCAAGATGCAGCCTATCTTTAAGGCGACGGCCCGAGTTCAGGTGGAATCCGAGACACCGTTGATTCAGTCGCTGGAGGAGATGTTTGAGAAAGGCAATGCCGACGATAGCTTTGTTCAGACGCAAATTCAGGTCTTGAAGAGCGAGAACCTGGCATGGCGCACGATTGAGGAGTTGAAGCTAACGGACAGTCTCATCAAGCCGAAGAAAATGGCGAAGATTTCTCCAGAGAAGCGCAAGTACCGGCTGATTGACGCCTTCAAGAAGAAGCTAACAGTTGAGCTGACGCCGAAGACCCGCATGCTGTCGGTGAATTACGAAGATCCCAACCCGCAGTTAGCCGCACAGGTTGCCACCAGTCTGGTCAACAACTATATCGAGTACAGCTTCCGCCAGAAATACGATGCCACCCGCCAAGCCTCAGCTTGGATGGAACAGCAGCTGGATGAGTTAAAAGCCAAGGTGGAGAGTTCACAACAAGCGCTGGTCGAGTATGAGCGGCAGTATCAGATTGTCAATACCAGTGAGAAGGGGAGCGTGCAAGAACAGATGCTCTCAGACCTCAGCCATGATCTGACTACCGCGGAGAGCGACCGCCTGCAAAAGGAATCGCTTTATCGCGAAGTGGAAGGTAACCGGGCGCAGCTGGCTGCATTGATGCACAACGATCTCTTACAGAAGTTGGAGGAGAAGTCGGCGGACTTACAGGACCAGTACACAGAGGCTGTATCTCAATATGGGCCGCAGTTTCCCAAGGCTATTCGCCTGAAAGAGGAGATCGATGGCCTCCACGCTCAAGTCAAAACCGAACAGGACCGTGTGATTGCCCGCATTCGAAAAGACTATGAAGGCTCCATGGGGCGTGAGAAGCTGGCCGCTGCCGCAGTCGCCGCACAAAAGGAAGCTGTAGGGGCGCAGAACCAACTGCTGGTTCAACACAACATTCTGCAACGCGAATTCGAGGGCAACCAGCAGCTTTACCAAAGTTTGATGCAGAGGTTGAAGAACGCGACCGTTTCGGCCGGTTTGCAATCTACCAACATACACCTCGTCGATGCTGCCTTGCCCCCGGCGGAAGCGGTTCGTCCCCAAAAGGCGCTTAACATAGCCCTCGGGTTTCTGGCGGGAGTTGTGCTCGGAGTTATGGGTGCGTTCGCGCAGGAAGGTCTGGATCATTCGATAAAAACCGCGGAAGAGGTGGAGTCGTTGCTGATGATGCCGGCCCTGGCCGTGGTGCCGCTGCAGCGCGGCACTAACTCAGCAAAATGGGCTCTCGCGGGATCAAAGCGGACATTGAAAACGCGTGAGACTGGAGGCTCGCGTTTGACAGGAACCGGGACTGTCGCTCTCGCCATCAGCCAAAGCCCGCAATCTACTCTGGCGGAAGCTTACCGGACGCTCCGTACCTCGATCTTGCTCTCCTTGGCGTCGAATCCGCCCAAGTTGATCCTCATTACTAGCACACAGGCAGGCGAGGGCAAGACGGTTACCGCGCTCAACTTGGCTCAGTCCTTGGCACAACGGAAAGGGGAGGTGGTCATTGTGGATGGCGATCTCCGCAAAGGAGGCATTGCCAGGGCGCTAGGCCTTGAGAACAAGAAAGGAGTCAGCACGGTGCTGACAGGAAGCGACAAACTAGCGGATGCGCTTCAGTTGTCTGAGCTACAGCCGAATCTATGGGTGCTTCCCTCAGGTCCGGTTCCGCCGAATCCTGCCGAACTAGTCGGCTCCGAAAGCATGGCGGAGTTGTGCAAGGAATTGGCGGGACGATTCGAACACGTGATTATCGATTCACCTCCTGTCTTGGTAGTCACGGATGCAACTGTCATGGCTGGTTTAGCCGATGGCGTAGTACTCATCGCGGAGAGCGGTAAAACCCATCGCGCTGGTTTGATGCGCACACGCGCGATCTTGGAGAACGCTGGGGCGCATATTCTCGGCGTAGTGGTGAACAAGCTTGACTTCCGCCGGGAGGGATACTACGGATACGGATATGGGTACTATTATTATTCCCGTTACGGAAAATACCCCTATGGTAGGGCAGCATCAGAATGAAGACGACTGCGCATGGTAAGGTCCATTGCGACCATTCGTTCTTGGTCGCTCCCGAAGGCAACTCTTTATTGTTATGGCGATATTCGCAAAGTCCGAGTGTGACCTCACGGCCTATCCCACCAAAGGAATGAAGGGGCTGTGATCTCGATATGACAGCGACGGCAGGGCACAACCCGTGGCGTTCTACGTATGAGGTACCACTACGCTCGCGAGTGTATTCTTTGATCTTCTTGTTTGTGCTCGCTGTACCGATCTGCTTGCTGGTTCTTCAAACCACGCGGATTGTCCTTGCTCAAAGTCGTGGCGATTCCCTTGACGCTGCAACGATTCAACGTGCGATCGCTCTAGATCCGGCCAACCCGGAGCTTCACTTCGCACTGGGCAGGATCATGCTTCTGAATGCTCAGCCGAACGCCCTAGCGGCGGCAGAGCAAGAAGCTCGGGAAGCTACAAACATGAGTCCTCATTCGGCGGCATACTGGTCCGGTCTGGGCAGGGCTTGTTATTTGTCCGGCAATCAGCCATGCGCCAACGCTGCCTTCCGTCGAGCGCAGCAACTAGCACCCACGAAGTCGCAGTTTGCTTGGGAGGCTGCTGTCAACGATGTGGTTTCAAATCAACCAAAGGCGGCCGTTGAGCAGCTCAGGACATTTGTACGATTGCAGCCTGAAGGTTTGGACCAGACCTTCCAGCTACTCCTGCGCGGTTTCAGCGACCCGAACATGGTGTGGCGCGACTTGCTCGGCCCTTCTGCCGATATTGCTTCAAAGATCCACTTTCTGGACTACCTGGCTACTAATAACCACTCCGAGTCGGCTGCCACATACTGGACACAGCTGACCGCGGAAAAGGCGGTGGTTCCGCTTTCCGCTGTAGGCCCTTATGTTGACACGCTACTGATTAGCGGAAGTTATCGAGAAGCGGCGCGGGCATGGAGATACGCAGTAGCAGAAACCGAGCCACCCAATAAGAAGGTTATCGGCGAACGGAACCTAGTCTTTAACGGAGGATTCGAACAGGATCCTCTGAGCGCCGGGTTGGACTGGCGCTTCTGGCAGCAACCCTATCTCACCGTGGATGTTGCCGACCGCACACCGCACAGTGGAGCGCGTGCCTTTCGAGCCGACTTCACGGTGCCGCAGAACTCTGAGTATGAGCTAGCCTATCAGTTTGTTCCCGTTAGCCCGGGGCAAGCGTACGAGTTGAGTGCCTACGTCAAGTCGCAAGCGATTACGTCCGATAGCGGTCCACGTTTGCGGGTACTGGATCCCAAGTGCAACGCCTGTCTGGACATCGCGACGGAAGGAACTTCAGGCACAACAGAATGGCATCAAGTCGCGACCGAGTTCACAACCGGGCCTGCAACTGACATGATTCGGCTATCGATTTGGCGTCCACGGGGCCGTTCCTACCCGATGGAGATCGGTGGCCAGGTCTGGTTCGACGACGTCTCCTTACGCCCGGTTTCCGTTTCCACGCCTGCCCAACAGCCATAGCCATGGAAATCTCCGAATCCATCCTGCGCGTGCACGACGCTAGGCCGAGTGACAAGATCGGTCAATCACGTGTCCTGATTCTTCCACGCAGAGCAGAGGGACCCAAGAGCGGCTCTCTTGTTCTTCCCCGCGTGTTGCTCCTCAGCGTTTTGATGTTGGGACCGATGTTCTTTGGCGCCGTGCAACCGTGGGCCTGGGGCGCAATCACCGTAGCGGCCGCCTGTCTGCTGTTGCTTTGGGGTCTGGCTTGCATTCGGGCGGGCAGCGTAATTCTTACTTTGTCTCCACTGTATGTGCCGTTGCTGGGAGTGCTTGTACTCGGTGGCGTGCAGTTGTGGTTTGGCTTTTCGATGGACCATGTCGGTACCCGCGAGGCGCTGATTAAACTGATCGGATACGCGATCATTTTCTTCGTTGGGCAGCAGTTGTATCTTTCAGCTTCGCCCCGGGCTTGGCAACAAACCGGGGCGGCCATAGCCGTCTACATGTTCCTTATGGCTGTATTCGCCATTGTTCAGTTCTTTGCCAGTCCAGGATTGCTTTACGGCGTGATGCGCACAGACTACGACAGTGTCTTTGGATCCTATGTGAATCGTGGCAATTACGCAGGGTTAATGGAAATGTTGATCCCGATCGCGGTGACACTCGCCTGTAGTCTTGGGTGGAAACATCCGGCCAAACCGTTCCTCGCCTTCGCCGTGTTCACCGCCCTGGTTTCGGTATTCCTGTCCGGATCGCGGGGCGGCCTCATATCTCTGGCGGTTGAGTTCTTGATTCTCGGGCTGGTCATACTGTTCGCCGGCAACGAGCGCAAGCAAGTTCTGGTCGCAGGGATACTGGTCGCCGCACTGGCGGTCGGGTTCTTCTATTGGTTAGATCCAGGGGACGTCTGGGGACGCTGGAAGCAGATGGCCAGCCAGCCTGAACTGGCGCTGGGGAACCGGCAGAAGATAGCGGAAGATGCCTTTCGAATGTCCCGCGACTATTGGGCGCACGGGGTTGGCCTGGGCGCATTCGAGGTCGCTTACACGCCGTATCAGACGATTATCACTGACCTAACAATCGACTACGCGCACAACGACTACATTCAGTTCTTCGCGGAAACCGGCATTTGGGGATGGCTACTAGCGCCGATTGCAATTTCTATGTTCGTTGTGCTCTCGTTTAGCCGCTTGCGAGCACGGCTTCACGAGCGGAGTGGCTGGCTGCAGTTTGGNNTTAGCTGCCCTCGCCACCCTGCCCAGAATACGATTCGGACGCCTCTAAATCGACCCATGGCATCTTCTGAAATCTCGTGCCCGGCAACGGCTGGAATGCCAGTTGCCGCACCGTCACTACGAATCACATTTACGTGGACGCTGGTGGGCAATGTCGTATATGCGCTCTGCCAGTGGGGAATGATTTCCGCCCTGGCTCGCCTGGGCACGACGGCTGCGGTAGGTCAGTTTGCACTGGCATTGGCGATTACCGCGCCTGTGTTCATGTTGACGAACCTTCAGTTGCGCGGAATCCAGGCCACGGATGCACGGTCTAGCTTCGATTTCGGAGACTACTTTACTCTTCGGGTGGCAAGTACTGGCATCGGACTGATCGTAGTGGTCCTTATCCTTATTGTCTCTAGGTATGGTCGACCTAACTGTTTTGTTGTCATGCTTGTAGCGGTGGCCAAAGCGGTCGAGTCGTTTACGGATGTCATTGCCGGACTTCTACAGAAGTACGAGCGCCTCGATCAGATAGCAATCGGCATGATGCTGAAAGGTGGCTTTTCAGTCATCTTGTTCACAGCGGCATATGCAACTTGGCACAGCGTGCTGGCTGCGTCTGCATCCCTCTGCCTGACGTGGTTGGCGGTATTCCTGGCTTACGACCTACAACTGGCACGTCGTCTATTAAAACATAAAGGGGCATTTATCGCGCTGAACCGCGAAACTCTATGGCGGTTGACTACATTGGCTGCACCGCTGGGCGTCGTAATGGCGCTCAACTCCCTTAACGCGAATATTCCACGGTACGTCTTGCAGCGGTATCGTGGTGCAAGCGAGTTAGGAATTTTTGCCGCCCTTGCCTACTTAGTGGTCGTAGTCGGTCTCATCGCAAGCGCATTGGGACAGTCAGCAGTGGTTCGCTTGTCGAGAAGTTTTGCCGATGGCCGTATGCGCGAGTTCGCAAGATTGCTGACGCAGATGTCTCTTGCGGGTCTGGGGATTGCCGGCGGAGGTGTGATAGTGGCGACCACGTTTGGCCGCGCGATCTTGCGGCTGGTTTACGGTCCAGTGTACGCGACTCATCTTTCCCTTTTGATTCTGCTCATTGCGACATCAGGGATCACCGCAGTCGCGGCATTCTTAGGATTCGGGATGACAGCAGCACGGCAGTTCCGGGCACAGGTTCCGATCATCACGGTAACGGTCATAACCTGTGCAGGATTTGCTGTTGCCCTAACTCCAACCTGGGGGTTGATGGGAGCCGGCTTCGCGATCCTGATTGCCATGTCTGCACAGGTCATCGCCAGTCTCATAGTGCTACGCAGGGCCATTCAGCATTCCGGCCCTGGAAACACAGTCACCGATGCCGATGTGCAGCTTGAGGAGCGCGAGGCGGTCGCTCTGTTTGGCACAGCGGCGGAATACAGTGAAGAGTAAGAGCACAACATCTCCGGTAACTAGAGACGGTGCTATAGCTCTAGCTACTTCTCGGTGCACAACTCCACTTCCCGTTGCCTTACTGATGAATTCTGTCCAGTAAGTGCTTTGCAATCAGTCGGCACATTCGGAGCGATGACGACTATATCAGGTTCAGGGCATGTTTGCACCGGAACGTAGCTAGTGTGCTGTCCCGCAAGTTAATGCATTAACGCTCAGACGTGCTATGCGAGTCAACGAACGCCTACAGAGGCATCTTCGTTAGCATTGTTACGATATTCGGAAATCATTTCGCTAACTTCTAGGACACCACACTAGCTTCCCATACTTAACCATGTATAAATTAGGGGTGTGCACGTCTGGAGATCTTGATCGCACGACAACTCTACTTGGGAAACAACGTCAGGTTGCATTTTCACTGTTGAGAACGTCATATCCGGCGAGCGCGGCCGACATCGCGAGATTCGAAAGAGTTATTCGCAGTACCGCAATCTCGTCAGGAGTATCGCGGACAACCTACTGGTCGCGGTTCGATGATCTGGACGCTATCACGCAACGCGTCTTGCAACGCACGTTTTCTGCAGACCAATGTTTTGACATCCATGACATAGGTGCATCAGATGGCGTCCTGTCGATGCAATGGGCAGAGCGGGTATTTGCTGCATTTCCCCTGGCGCGAATGACAGCGTCCGATATCAGCCTGTACTTTACTGAGGCGGTTTGGGTGAGATCTGGCGAGACATACATTTTGGAACCTGACGGAACTCCGATTCAGTATGCGAAGGCTCCTTTTGTGGTATCGCTTCCTAGGCGTGAACATCCGGCATATCTACTGAACGCGCTGGTGCGAGGTTGGGCGAGTTGGCGGTTAAGGAAACTGAGGCTATGCAATGAATCTGTCTCCTGGCGAGGCGTGCCCGATAGCACGGTGATCACCAGCCGTGGCTGGCGGTTTCGTCAAATTCCTCTAGTGCATCCTGCTGTTCTCTCATTCGCTTGCAACGGGCGTTTTCGTGTTGTGGAGGCTAACGCATTTTATCCTTTGCCCTCACAATGTCACGTAATCCGAGCTATGAACTTATATCAGACAGCTATATTTACTTCCGCGAAGATACTGCAAGGCATTCGCGCTGCTCTCGACAGCATTGTTGACGGTGGCATATTCATCGCTGGGAAGACCATCGAGATGGAAGGTGCTCGCAATGATGTTTCAATATTTCAGAAGAGTCAGGGCCGCGTTCGAGTGGTCGAGAAACTCGGCAAGGGTTTTGAGCTCGAACGGCATGTGCTCGACATGTCCCTATGAGAGCTGCTTATAGTCAGTTATTTGTAACTTGTGATGAAAGCCCCCGTTGTGAGTTCAGGCCAGAAAATATAGTGCTCGATGAGAGTATGAAGTCCGGCAAAGCTATAAAGGTGCTCCACGTCCTTGGCCGCATGAATCGGGGAGGCGCGGAGATGCGGACGTTAGAGCTCATGCGGAACTTAGACCGGGACCGGTATAGGTTTGAATTCTGTTGCCTTTCTGGGCTCCCTGGAGAATTGGATGGCGAGATTCGGTCGCTCGGAGGAGTCGTGCACTTGATACGGCTCAACATTCTCTTCCCCAGCAGGTTTCGCAAGTTATTGACACATAGCGGTTTCCATGCTGTTCATTCGCATGTGCACTGGTCGTCGGGTCTCATACTGCGGTTTGCCGCACAGGCGGGGGTGCCGCAGCGTATTTGTCAATTCGCCAGTACTTCGGACGGTAAGCGGGCGCATCCCCTTCGACGGCTGCGTAACCGCATATTCAAACGGTGGGTGGAAGTCCATGCGACCGACATAGTGGGGGTAAGCGAAGGAGCCCTCAGCGCTAACTTAGGACCTGAGTGGTCGGACGATTCGCGTTGTAGAGTTATCTACAGGGGAATAGATTTTTCCCGGTTTCGGATTCGGAGCGATCGCCCCGGCCTTCGATCAGAATTTGGATTTCCGCAAGATGCATTCGTGGTGGCCCATGTGGGCCGTATGGACCCACCAAAGAACCATGATCGCTTGCTCCGCATATTCGAACAATTTGTTCGCGTAGTCCCCAGCGCCTACCTGCTACTCATCGGGGCGGTCCACGACCCAATCGAGTCCTCAGTACGACGGTTTGTCGAGCATAGTGGGATCAGTGATCGGGTGGCCTTCGCAGGAGTTCGAGCCGACGTTCCACGTCTTCTGAATGCATCGGACCTCATGATTTTTCCGTCCCTATGGGAAGGCCTTCCTGGTGCCGTCTTGGAAGCTGTCGCCGCGGGACTCCCAGTACTGGCTAGCGACCTCCCTGGAATAAATGAGATCGCGCGTCATCTCCCCGGAGTTCGTACCATGTCTCTGGAGCTT
>PLBD01000186.1 GCA_003135315.1 Acidobacteriaceae bacterium
AGGGCACGCTGGCCGAGCGCATTCGCGCTGGCGGCGCGGGCATTCAAGGGTTTTACACGCCGACGGGATTCGGCACGGTGGTCGCCGAAGGCAAGGAGACGCGCGAGTTCGATGGGCGTCCTTACGTGCTGGAACTGGGCATGACCGCTGACTTCGCGCTGATCAAAGCGTGGAAGGGCGATCGCTGGGGAAATCTGGTGTACCGCAAGACCGCGCAGAACTTTAATCCCATGATGGCAACGGCGGGGAAGATCACGATTGCCGAAGTGGAGCATCTGGTAGAACCGGGCGAGATCGATCCCGATCAGGTGCACACCCCCAGCGTGTATGTACACCGCATCTTCCAGGGAACGAATTACGAGAAGCGCATCGAGCGCAGGACGCTGCGTAAGGCATAGGTGGAAGAGCCGGCCTGCAGGCCGGCGTCAAAGGCTTTATAGAGTAGGGGCTTCAGCCCCGGCGCGAGTTGAACGACTATGGCAACCTCTCCGAACGTTACAAAGCAGAAGGACACCGAGAAGCGCGACCGCATTGTGCGGCGCGTGGCGCGCGAACTGCGCGATGGTTACTACGTCAACCTGGGCATCGGCATGCCGACGCTGGTCGCGAATTGCGTGCCTCCGGGCATCGAAGTCGTGCTGCAAAGCGAGAACGGCATGATGGGCGTGGGCCCGTATCCGCTGGCCGGCGAAGAAGACGGCGACCTGATCAACGCCGGCAAAGAGACGGTGAGCCAGTTGCCGGGCACGGCCTACTTCTCCAGCGCGGAATCGTTCGCCATGATTCGCGGCGGCCACATCGATCTAAGCGTTCTCGGTACGATGGAAGTGGACGAACAAGGCAGCCTGGCCAACTGGATGATCCCCGGGAAAATGGTCAAAGGCATGGGCGGCGCGATGGACCTGGTCGCCAGCGCCCGGCGCGTAATCGTGGCCATGGAGCACACCACGCGCGACGGCGCAGCGAAGATCCTGAAGCGTTGCACGCTCCCCATCACCGGCTTGCGCGTAGTGAACACCATCGTCACTGAAATGGCCTACCTCCGGATTACGCAAAGCGGCCTGGTGCTGGAGGAGATGGCTCCCGGTGTGACGGTCGAGGATGTTCAGCGGGCAACGGATGCGCCGCTTATCGTGAGCCCGGAGCTGACAACCATGCTGTTCTGACGCTGATTTTGCGGTCTGCCGGCTATGCATGGGCTCCGACTTTGTCGCCACTCGCGCACAACGCCGACGCAGCCCGCGGCCCGTCACTCCCGCGTTCGTTTGGTGGAAAATCAGTTGAGAAAAGCAGTTGCCTGGCTTAAGATTCGGCAGCCTGCGGAAAGCCGTAGTCCAGCATCGCTTTAGCCGGACGCGGCGGAGGAAAATAGAGAGTGAATAGGTCGCATATCGTTCGCGGTTTCTACGCATTCGCACTTCTGCTGCTCGCCACACTGGTTGCTGCTCAGGAACCACCCCAAAATCAGCCGACCGTATGGAGCGCCAAACCCGGCATCGCCGCGTTCGAGACGGTGGAGAACGGCCGGATCGCGGCGGCGCAGAAGTTGATCGATCAGATCGTTGCCGTCAAGGGTCCGAGGACCATCGAGAGTACGTTGGTCCCTTACGACGAAGCGGTCCGCCAGTTGAATGCGGCTGCCTATTTTGCCGATCTGGTCCAGAAAGTGAACCCGGATGCGGCGTTCCGGGACCGTGGGACGGCAATGAGCGTTAAGGTCAGCGGAGTGGCAACTTCCCTGTCGCTGAATCGGGACGTCTACCAGGCTCTATCGGCCCTGGACGTCTCCAAGTCCGATCCCGCCACTCGTTACTACGTTCAGCGGCAGCTTCTGGAGTTTCGTTTAGCCGGAGTGGACAAGGACGACGCCACGCGGGCAAAGCTTAAGAAGCTGCAAGATCAGCTGACCGAAGACCAGGCGATGTTCGATCGCAACATCTCCGACGACCAGAGGAGTGTCACGGTCTCCAGCGCGTCCGAACTGGACGGCCTGCCGCAGGACTACATCGAGAACCACAAGCCGGGCACGGACGGCAAAATTACGCTCACGACCAACTATCCCGACCTTTTCCCGGTAATGGAGTACGCCAAGAGTGACGCGCTTCGCCGCAAAATGTGGGAAGCATGGAACACGCGCGCCTATCCCAAGAACCGCGCGGTTCTCATCGACATGATGCAGACGCGATACCAGATCGCGACGCTGATCGGTTACTCGTCGTGGGCCGATTACGACGCCGCCGACAAGATGATGCAGGACGGAAGCAACATCGCGAAGTTCATCGCTGACCTCAATAGTGCGGCGCGCCCGGTGGCGGAACGCGAGTTCGCAATATTGCTGGCCGAGAAGCAGAAAACCGACCCAAAGGCAACGGAAATCTATAGTTACGAGGGTTACCGCCTGCGCGAGTTGGTCCGGCGTTCGCAGTATGACTTCAACTCGGAAAGCGTTCGTCCTTACCTGCCTTATCCGCAAGTGAAAAAGGGCGTCCTGGACACGGCTGCGACCCTCTTCCACGTCACCTTTCGCCAGGAACTGACCGCGCCGTCATGGGACCCCGCGGTGGAAACCTGGGACGTGATCGATAACGGCAAAATGATTGGCCGGTTCTATCTCGACATGCATCCGCGGCCGGGCAAGTACAGTCATGCGCAAATGGCGCCGATACTGGACGGTATCCGCGGCAAACAACTGCCGGAAGCGATTCTGATTTGCAATTTCGCGCAGCCCACGGCGACCGATCCCGGTTTGATGGACTACGGCGATGCGGTGACCTTCTTCCATGAATTTGGCCACCTGATGCATCACATCCTGGGCGGACAGCAGCAATGGGCGGGGATCTCCGGCATCAGCATGGAGTCCGATTTCGTGGAAGCGCCGTCGCAGATGCTGGAGGAGTGGATGAAGAGTCCGCAGGTGCTGGCTACGTTCGCCCGTAACTATAAGACCGGCGAGCCGATTCCCGCCGAGCTGGTGGCGCGCATGAACCGGGCTTCGGCCTTTGGACGCGCCAACGGCGTATCTACGCAGAACGCGCTGTCGGCAATTTCCTACGATCTGTACAAAGACGATCCAGCCAAGATCGACGTGGACGCGGTTTGTCCGCACGATTTCCGGCAATACACCCTGTACGTTCCTATACCTTCCGACGCTCACATGTACGCGTCGTTCGGTCACCTCGCGGGCTACTCGTCCCACTACTACACGTACATGTGGGACAAAGTCATCGCGGAGGATTTCTTCCAGCAGTTTGACCACAACAACCTGCTGGCCGGCGAAGCTCCCATGCGCTACCGCCGCACGGTGCTGGAGCCGGGCGGATCCATGTCCGCCAACGACCTGGTGAAGAATTTCCTGGGCCGTCCGCAGAGCACGGCGGCGTTCCAGAAGTGGATGGAAGAAGAGTTCCAGCCCGCCCCGCAAATCAACGGGGCTAGAGCGGTTGAACAGTAGGTGTATAGCAATGGGTGGAGCACGCCTTTCAGGCGTGCAGAACGCCCCGCAACTCCCGACCCCGCGCTTTAGCGCCTGAGGTAATGTGCTCCGTTACCGCAGCGGCTAAAGCCGGTTTATGTCGCGAGCTAAACTGCACCGCTGAAGCGGTGCTCCACCCTATACAGCAACTGCAGAGTTGCTCTGGCTCGCACTGAGAAGAAACCGCTCTGACAGAAAAAGGGCGCCATCGCGGCGCCCTTTCCCATTTGTGTTTGAACTTACGTTACGCGGTCACGCTCACCGGCTGCTTCACTGGAACCGGGACCGGCGTCAGCCATCCAAAGCGGTCATCGGCAACGCCGTTCACGATGCTGTAGAACTCCTTGCGAATGGACTTAGTGATGGGGCCGGCAAGGCCGTGGCCGACGGTGATCTTGTCGACCGAGCGGATGGGCGTGATCTCAGCAGCCGTGCCGCTGAAAAACAGCTCGTCACAGATGTAGAGCATCTCGCGCGGGATGATCTGCTCGATCACCGGAATGCCCAGCTCGTGCGCAATGTGCATCACGGAGTTGCGCGTGATTCCCGGCAGCACGCTGTTGCCCAGCGGCGGGGTGTAGATGCGCTCTTTGTGCACGACAAACACGTTCTCGCCTGAACCTTCGCTCACATAGCCATTGACGTCGAGNNGTCGGCATGGTGTTGGGCGCCAGACGCGTCCACGAGGAGACGCAGACATCGACGCCGTCGTCGGAGTCGGGGCTGCCCAGATACTTGCCCCATTCGTAATTGGCGATGTAGACCTCGGTAGGCGAATTAAACGGGTTGACGCCGACCTGCCCATACCCGCGCAGCACGATCGGGCGGATGTAGCACGGCGACACTTTGTTGGCAGCCACCAGGTCCAACGTACCCTGGATCAGTTCGTCGAGCGTATAGTCCAGGTCGATGCGATAGATCTTGCACGACTGAATCAGACGAAGAGCGTGATCGCGCAGGCGGAAGACTGCCGGACCTTTGGGCGTGTGGTAGCAACGGATGCCCTCGAATACGGATGAGCCGTAGTTCACCACGTGGGCCATTACGTGGATTTTGGCGTCATCCCAGGGAACAAGCTGACCGTTGTGCCAAACGAATTCACTTGCTTTAATGGCCATTCCGAGGCTCCTTCAAAGGCGGAGTGAGTACAGATTCTGTTTTGCTGCCGGGCCGAGGATTCTGCCAGCCAACCCTAAGTTCCGTCAACGGCATTCTGCGGCGTTCGGGGAACCGCAACATCCGGGACTCTGCTCAACCGGAAGATTATATCCGACGGTTACTCCCCCAACGCCAGCGATTTTTGCCTTTTCCTTGGGTCCGTGACGAATTCCACCCCAATGGATGCCTGGCGCGCCGGAATGGGTTCCAGGAAACTGGCAGAAAGTCGCAGACCAGCCGTCCCCATTCGCCAATCCGGCCCCCCTCCGGCCAACTCTCCGGCTCACGTTCCAGCTCCCGTGACGTCTGTTAGGCAGGCGGGAAACTAACCGATTTCGCACCTTTCATTTTGGGATCAGCATCCAAAAGAGCGGCTGGATGGGGCGCTGGGGACGGCCGGACTGCATGCTATACTTCGGATAAGTCTCACACCGGTACGCCAGTCCTGAATCGAAGATGCATTCCCGGCCGAGTTGAGCCCCCCTACCAAAGCGGCCTCGCGCTGGACGGGGTAGTGATCGAAGGAAAGGCACATGGCAAGTAGTTCGCGGCGCTCTGCTGTTCTCATTCTCTCCATCGTCCTTGCTTGCGGCTGTCTGGGTATGGTCTTTGGCCAGCGGCTGACGTCCAACGCCTCTTCCGGCAGCAGCGACAACGATGTTCGTGACAGCCTGAAGACTTTCAGCGACGTGTATCGCGTAGTCCAGGACAACTACGCCGAACCGGTCGTTCCCGACAAAGCCATCTACAACGGCGCTATTCCGGGAATGCTCCGCGTGCTCGATCCGCACTCGAATTTTTTCGATCCCAAAGCCTACGCGGCCCTGCGCGAAGAGCAGCGCGGCAAGTACTACGGCGTGGGAATGCAGGTTGGCCCGCGCAACAATAAAGTCATCGTGATTGCGCCTTTCGCCGGCGCGCCTGCCTACCGGGCCGGTATCCGGCCGGGCGACGTCATTATCGCGGTCGATGGCAAACAGACCGACAACATGAGCACCAGCGACGTAGCCGAGTTGCTGAAAGGGCCCAAGGGCACCAGCGTGAAGATTACCGTGCTGCGTGAAGGCTCCGACAAGCCGCTCGACTTCACGGTCGTTCGCGACGAAATTCCCCGCTACAGCGTCGATGTGCACTTCATGATTCGTCCCGGCATCGGCTATATCCACGTCTCCGGCTTCCAGGAAACCACCGAAAAGGAAGTACGTGACGCCCTCGACGAGCTTGGCGACATTCACGGCCTGATCCTCGATCTGCGGCAAAATCCCGGCGGCCTGTTGAGCGAAGGTGTCGGTGTGGCCGACCAGTTCCTGAAGAAGGGACAGGTCATTGTTTCGCATCACGGCCGCGCGTCAGCCGAGAA
>PLBD01000623.1 GCA_003135315.1 Acidobacteriaceae bacterium
AATCATCCCAACATCTGCACCATTTACGACATCGGCGAACAGGACGGCCGCGTTTTCATGGTCATGGAGTTCCTCGATGGCGTGACTTTGAAGCACCGCATTGGCGGGCGGCCGCTGGAGATGGGAGACCTGCTCCGCATCGCCATCGACATTGCCGACGCCTTGGACGCCGCGCACAGCGAAGGCATACTGCACCGCGACATCAAGCCCGCCAACATCTTTGTCACCAAGCGCGGTCACGCCAAGGTCCTTGATTTCGGCCTGGCCAAGGTCACCGCACCGGCCGGCTCGTCGAGCAAGCACACGGCGGCCGCAGAGCTCTCTGCCACCATAACCCTCGAACAACATCTCACCAGCCCGGGATTTGCAGTCGGCACGGTGGCGTATATGTCGCCCGAACAAGTGCGCACCAAAGAACTAGATTGCCGCAGCGACCTGTTCTCATTTGGTGTGGTCTTGTACGAAATGGCCACCGGGCTCGCTCCATTCCGGGGAGAAAGTTCAGGAGTCATCTCCAAGGCCATCCTGGATGCATTGCCCGCCGCACCTATTCGGTTTAATCCCGATGTCCCGGCGGAGCTGGAGCGGATCATCAGCAAGGCGCTGGAGAAGGACCGCGATCTGCGCTACCAGCACGCCGCGGAAATGCGGTCGGACCTACAGCGGCTGAAGCGGGACATGGACGGCGGTCTCACCTCGGGAATGACGGCGGTCACCGCCGTCGAACCAAAATCGCCGGCCATTCGCCTCAGCCAGCTTTGGAAGGCAGCGCTTCCCGTTCTCCTGGTCGCTCTACTTGTTGCGGGCTGGTTTTACTATCGCCCACATCCAAGCAAACCACTGACCGACAAGGACAGCATTGTGCTCGCCGATTTCGTCAATACGACCGGCGACAGCGTATTCGACGACACGTTGAAGCAGGGACTCTCGGTACAGCTTGAGCAATCACCGTTTCTCGACCTGGTTTCCGAGCGCAGAGTGAACGAGATTTTGAAAATGATGGGCCGTTCCACCGGGGACCGTCTAACGCCGGAGGTTACGCGCGAGATTTGCCAGCGCACGGGGAGCAGGGCCATGCTGAGCGGCTCTATTGCCGCCCTCGGTAGCCAGTATGTAGTCGGCCTCAAGGCGCTGGACTGCAGCACCGGGGATGTGCTGGCGGAGGCGCAGGAGCAGGCGGCGAGTAAGGAAGCGGTGCTGAAGGCTTTGGACCGGGCGGCGGTGAGCTTGCGAGGGAAGCTGGGCGAGTCGCTCAGTTCGGTACAGAAATATGCGACGCCGGTGGAGGAAGCGACTACGCCGTCGTTGCAAGCCTTGCAGGCCTACAGCCTGGGAAGCAAGACGCGCGCCGCAAAAGGTGATGCTGCGGCCCTGCCTTTTTACAAGCAGGCCGTGGAACTCGACCAGAATTTTGCCATCGCATACCGAGGCCTGTCGGTTGTCTATGGCAATCTCGGCGAGTTGGGCCGGGCAGGGGAGAACTCGCGCAAGGCCTATGAACTTCGGGCGAAGGTAAGCGAGAGGGAGCGTTTCTCTATCGAAGCTGTGTATTACACCTACACTACCGGGGAGCTGGAGAAGGCAATTGAGATCTACCGGCTGTGGCAGCAGGCCTACCCAAGAGACTATTTGCCTTGCACGAATCTGGGGGACATCTACGGCAGCCTTGGAAGCTGGGAGAAGGCATTGCAGGAAGCTCTGGATGCACTGCGCCTGGAGCCGAATGATGAAAACAACTATCTTAATCTCGGCAGCGATTACGCCAGCCTCAATCGGCTGAACGATGCGGAGACGGTGTACCGGCAGGCCGCAGAGCGCAAACTGGAAAGTGAGTACCTTATAGCAAATCGCTACCAGTTGGCGTTCCTGAAGGATGACAAGGCCGAGATGGCGCAGCTGGCGGCAGCCGCTATCGACAAGCCCGGCGCAGAGGACCTGGTACTGGCGTATCAGGCGGACACTGCGGGCTGGTATGGAAAGATGAAAAACGCGCGGGCGCTGTCCCAGCGGGCGATGGAGGTAGCCCAGCACAAGGATGCCAAAGAACAAGCTGCACTATACCAGGCAGCGGCGGCGCTTCGCGAAGTAGAAGCCGGCGACCGGGAGCAGGCCCACAGCGATGCTGTGGCCGCGGTGAAGCTGGCACCCAACCGTGATGTGCAGGCGATTGCCGCCCTGGCCCTGGCTCGGGCTGGCGATGAGGCCGGTGCGGACAAACTGGCGGCGGAACTCGACAAGACGTTCCCGCTGGACACGCTCATCCAGCGGTATTGGTTACCGACCATTCGAGCGGCGAATGCGCTCCAGCACAAAGACCCGAACCGGGCCATCGAAACATTGCAGGTGTCGGTCGCCGTCGACCTCGGCGAAGTCGCCCAGGTAACGGTATTTCTTTGCCCGGTATATGTACGGGGAGAAGCCTATCTCATGCTGCACGACGGCAAGGCCGCAGCCACGGAATTCCGGAAATTCATCGACCATCGGGGACTCGTGGTCAACTTTCCATGGGGATCCCTGGCTCGCCTCGGGCTGGCTCGCGCCTACGCCCTCGACGCCGTCAAAGACCCGGCAGCCCGCGACCAGGCCCGCACCGCATATCGTGATTTCCTCGCACTATGGAAAGACGCGGACCCCGGTATTCCCCTCCTGAAACAAGCCCAGTCAGAGTACGCCAAGCTGCAATAGTTTCAGCGCTCTCAGCCTAGTCCTTCGACACTTTTCTCTTTGTCTTATGGCGAAAGCTGCTGCGATGCCCACGCCGATCTTCCTTCTCAAAGCGGGCCCTCTTGGGTTTGGAACCCCACTCCGTTTTCTCTTTCCCATTGACCCAGTAGCTCTGGTAGCCGCCCAGGTGCAAGCTAAACGGCCTGTCGAGCGTTCCCATATGGTCGAACCGAGCGGATCCCTTCTTGTGGAAGCTCTCGAAATAAGCCGGATACACGAAGTTGGTCATGGGTATTCCGTCCACTTCGAAAAACAACTCCTCCACAGGGTCTGCCACTTCATAGTCATACAGGTGGTTCTTCTTCGGCCCGGTAGAGTAGAGGTTCGCGTTGGGATCGATCAGCATTTCGGCCAGTTCATGGGAGGCCGCCACACTCACCTTGTCCTTTTGGTCCAGTACGTTCTTCACGAAGACCTTGGACATCGGCAACCCTTCCGGAGTCACATCGTGGTAGCCCTCCATGGATGCGTCGCGAGTCTTGTCCAGAAACGCAATCGCCCAGGCTCCCTTGAGGAAGCCTTTGGATTTCACCAGCTTGGCCGGCGTTCCCCAGACCGGTGCGAAGTGCTCGTCCACAAACTTCTGCATGGCCGCAACAAGAGCATCGAAGTCAACCCCCAGCGGGGTCTCAGCCTGGTTGAAGCAGGCGATAGTAGGCACGTGGAGGTCAATGGAAGGCAGATGTTTCGACGACTTTCTAGGCATGGATTTCTCCCGGTTCAACTTGTGTCCTCGCCACCCACGAGGTGACGCAATACCACCAACTGATGAAGCTTTGCAGGCACAGAATGTCACAGCGTGAACGTGAAAACAACCGGAGAATTTCGAATGTCCCTGCACGGGGCTGGATGTCGGAGAACGAAAATGTTCTCCAGTGCGGGGAAAAACTGGCAGGTTGGAGATGGCAGACCGGGAGCAGCACGCCAATGGCTTCCGGGCGTCGTCAGTGCGCAGTTCGAAGTATGCCCGCGCGGGTGGGCCACCAGGTGAGTTGGATTGAGCTGGCGAAATCAGTTTGCCGCGTGGAAGCCAGCACCGGGACCCACCACGTTTCATATTGCAGCAGAGGCTGGATTTCCAGGTTCTTGTGAACCCACAGCATCGCCGAAAGGCTCCAGTCCCATTGCGTGCTGCCGCCGGGAATGAAATCGTTGGCAATCTTGCTGTTTCGTACCGCCACCTGAATGCTGCTCTGTGGACTCAGATGGTAGGTGCTCCAGGCCTGATAACCTTTGCCCTCGCGGCCTATCCAGTTTCCCATCAGGAACCGGTTGTCAAGATAGACGTCGTGATAAACGACTTCCCAGTAGATGAAGCGTCCCCCCATACTGGCCACGGAAGGAGGATCCGTATAGACCGCTTCCGCCCGGAAATCGAGTTTGGGAATGCTCGGGAAATGAGTGAGATAGATGCCGGGATTGACGGCCGAGCGCCGAGGCGCGCTTACCGGACTGACATCGTCGTGCACCAGCGAGTCGGAGTATAGCGTCAGCCAGCGGCGCATGAAGGGCAGTCGCCACGAGAAGTCAAAGCTGGCGTGGCGGGCGCCAGGATCGTTGCGCGAGAACTTTACGCTCGCCGGTACGTCGTTGATGCTTGTAAACGCATTCCAGAAGGAGCCGAAGGTGATAGGGACGTGGCCCTCGCCGCCGAATACATCATTACGGGTAAATCCGAATTCCAGATTCTCAGTTGGCTTGAAGCTGGCTTTCTGCCCGAACATATACGGGTCTGGAGGAAACTCCTGGCCCGCCGGAGCACCGAAGTAGTTGCTGAATTCGAATGGCCCAAGGACCTTCGATAGCAATGGAATGTTCATCGGTATCGTGCGATTGATTTGCAACATCCAGAACGGCGCCGCGTTATTGCTCATCAGCAAAGCGCCGCTTTCGCCCGGTCCCCACCACATGCTCTGCTTGCCTACAGAAAAATCCAAACCTGCGTACTTGGCCAGAGCGTAGGTATTCAGAAGTGTGAATTGGTTGGCGGAAATCGTCGTTGGCGGCAGCAAAGGATTCAGGTCGACATTCGCGATCACCTGCCGGACCGATAGCGGATATGCCGGGATGGTGGGTGCGTACTGGTACTCTCCATCGACATAAAACGCGAAGCGGCCGTCGTTCGCGCTGGCGCTGAATCCCGTGATGTTGTTGACCCCTTGCCAATACGGACGGCCGTAGTCGTTAATGAAACTTTGCCCGAAGTGATAGCTGTCGTTCACTGGAGTGCCTGCGATGTCGGTCACACGCGTGTATACCGAGTCCAGTTGCAGCGACTCGGTTGGGCGCCCATCCCAGGCCGCGATTTCGGTAGCGAACTCCTCATCCAGCGCTTTCTTGAGCTTCCAGATCTCCGAAGGGACGTCAGTGTGGTACTCGACCTTCGCATTCATTTCGATGAGCATCTGCGCGCACGCCATGCGCGTCCAGGGCCGCAGCCCCACGTACGCGGTGTCGATATAGGCAGCGCCGATCAGCCGCTCCATGGCGGTATAAATCCAGCTATCGAGGGGAACGTAAACACTGGCGAAATTCGTGGGACGCGGCGCTGACGTCTGCTCGGCAACAATCTTCAGGTCGTCGTCGATGTCGGGATTATGGCGCGTCTTGTAAACATGCCGACCAATCTGGTAGCCCAGAAGTCCCCCAATGAAAACATCGGAAAGGAAGTGCTGGTCCGCAGCAGCCCGCGCCAGGCTGACTCCGAGGGCCAGACCGTAGGCGCCAACTTCGGGAACCAGGTGTGGATACTCCTGCGCAACCACCGACGCGAATGCCCATGTTATGGCCGCATGGTCCGACGGAAACGATGTGCCACCGTGAAAGAAGATGTTCTGGAAGTTCGACGGGAAAGGCTGCTCTCTGCCGGTAACACCCTTCAGCGCATAATCCACTCCGAGGGCGTTGATCATGGCTTCCGTCGCCAGCACCCCAGTCTCTCGCGCGCGGTCGTTGTGAGTGATACGCCCCCAAATGTATGCCGCCCCGGTCATTCCGCCGGCAGCAGCCAGGCCCGCGTCAGCGGCGAGGTTCAGGGCGTGCTGATTGTCCAGCCGCATGGCGTAAGAGCTTTGTGGATCCGTGACGAACAGGCCCGTTGCGATGCCGCCCATCGGAACGAGCCACTTGGCATCATCCAGCTTCAGATGAAACGGGCTGGTCCAGATGTCCTTTTGATCTTCGGCCAAGTGGATGAAGAACTTGCTCTCGTTGGAATGAGGAACGGTCGCAGCAGGCGGAGGCACGGCTGCTTGTGATTGTCCTGAAGGCGAAGGCGTAGGGGGCGGCGTTTGCTGGGTAAATGCGGGGAGCGTAGCACAGCCGCAGAGGAATATGGCCAGGATTAGACGGCTCTTCAAACGCGTCCCCTGAAGTTAACCACCACGGTACAGCTCAGGCTCCAATTCATGCCGCAGCTTTGTAATAGCGAAAAATACGAGCTAATGCAGTCGCCACGTCCTCCACGTCCTGCTCCGACATGGCGGGCGACAACGGCAGCGAAATCGTGCGCCCGCCGACAAACGTCGCGTTGGGAAAATCAGAATCGGCAAATCCAAAGCGCTGCCGATAATATGGCTGCTGATGAATGGGCACGTAATGGATGCCTACGCCGACATTTTCCCCGGCGAGCGCAGCGATGATCTTCTCGCGCGGCGCGCCAATCTCCTCCAGCGAGAGCAGCGGAGTGTACAGGTGGTAGGCATGACGGGTATCGGGTTCGGGGGGCGGCGGCAAAAGCAAAGGCAGTCCGCTGAGCCTTTCATTGTAGGCCTGCCAGATTTGCTCGCGACGTTTCCAGTGTTCCTCGATCATACCCAGTTGCGGGAGCGCCAAAGCTGCGGCCAGGTCCGTCATGTTGTACTTGAATCCGGCGGCGACGACCTCATAGCCGCTGGGTCCGCCGACGAAACGGCTCCATGCATCCGCGGTCATGCCATGCAGGGACAGGACTTTCACGCGCTGTTGTAGCTCCGGATCGCGTGTGACCACCATGCCGCCATCGCAGGTGGCCACGTTCTTAGTGGGATAAAAGCTGAAGCATCCGGCATCGCCCATCAGCCCAGCGGGCTGGCCGTGATAGCTGGACTCGATCGCATGGGCGCAATCCTCGATGACATGCAATTTGTGACGCCTTGCGATGTCGAGGATCGGATCCATATCACAGCAGCGGCCACACATGTGTACCACCAGGACCGCCCTGGTACGCGGCGTGATTTCCTTCTCGATCAGGCCGGGGTCGATGTTGAACGTGCTGCGATTGCAATCCACCAGCACAGGCCGGGCCCCGGCGTGCACGATGGAGTGAATCGTGGAGCAAAAAGTCATGGCCGGCGCGATCACTTCGTCGCCCGCGCCGATGCCCAGCGCGACCAGGGCGAGATGGATTGCTGCCGTTCCGCTGCTGACCGCGGCTGCGTAAGGCGCGCCTTTGTAGCGAGCGAACTCCTGCTCCAACTGTTCGACTCTGGGCCCTAAGCCGATCCAGTGGCTGCGCAGACACTCTACGACCGAGGCAATCTCGGCGTCGCCGATTACCGGCGCGCCGAACACCAGCCGGGCGTCGCGCGCACGGACCGGCGTTCCGCCGGCAATCGCGGGACGATCGTCCTCTTGCAATGGAATGGAAGGTCCGCCAGTCAGCGGAGCAGGTTTCATGGGTTCCTGGGCCAATTCGTGGACTCGTAGTGTCTGCTGATTGTAATTGATTTTGTGGAGCGCGCCTTCCAGCGCCTAGCGGCCGCCGCTCGGCTATACTTGAGGGACTGGAGTTCGTCTCTTTCTAAGTCACCCGGATGCCCTTCACGGTTTCTCACGCCGCCGCCGTTTTGCCCTTGCGAAAACTCAATCTGATTTCGTCCGCCTTTATTGTCGGCAGCATGGCTCCGGACTTTCCTTACATTGTCGGAAACACGGAGTACCGCGGATTAGGCCACCAGTTTCCAGGACTCCTCGTGTTCACCATACCGGCTGCACTCGCCGCCCTCTGGCTGTTTCACAACATCATCAAGCGACCGATGATTGGGCTGCTGCCGGCCGCAGTGCAACAACGAGTGCGCAGCCAAGCCGGAGATTTCAAGTTCGGCGGCGCCTCTCGCTTTCTGGCGATTCTGGGCTCGATTTCCCTCGGCATCCTGAGCCATGTGGTATGGGACTCCTTTACCCACCCCTACACCTGGCCGTGGCGGCAATTTGTTTGGCTGCGAAGCTTCGTGCACATTCCTTTCGTACACCATCGCCTGCAGGTCTTTGCTGCGCTGCAATACATCAGTACGATTGTTGGAATGCTCGCGCTCGCCATCTGGGTCGCGCTGTGGTACCGGCGATCAGACCCCGTCGTCAGGGTACCGCTCAAGTCGCCTCCCCGGTCTCGCTTCGGGCTGGCAGTCGCGATGTTTGCCATCGCGGCGATTGCGGGAACCGTCCGCGCCGCGCTCCTAATCGGCCCACCGGCAAGTGTGTTGGGAGCTGACCATTTTCTGCTCGTCTGCGGCGTGACGTCTCTGGCGGCAGCGTTTTGGCAACTTCTGTTTTACTGTGTACTCGTATCCTCCTACCAGGTCTGGACCCTTCCGTAAACCGGCGCCGCCCGGCTCAACCTATGCCTCTGGTCAGCATCATCATGAATGTTCGCAATGGGGCGCCAACCTTGCGGGAAGCTATCGACAGCGTCCTGGCCCAGACTTTCAACGACTGGGAGCTCATAGTCTGGGATGACTGCTCCACCGACGCCAGTGCGAACATCATTTCCACGTACCGTGACACCCGGGTCCGCTACTTTCTCTCGCCCGACGATGCTCCCCTCGGCAAGGCGAGACGCGATGCCCTTCGCCAGGC
>PLBD01000367.1 GCA_003135315.1 Acidobacteriaceae bacterium
GCGGTGGAGGCCAACGGCCCGAACACGTGCTCGCGATCCCGCCACAATTGGATCCGGCGTGCGGACAAGGCTTTACGACGAATGTTAGCTTATCTCACCAAGGCTCGGCGGCTTTTCCAAGGAATCGCGCTCGGGGCAATCATCTACTTGGTACGGTTTCCAGTGATTCGAAGGATTGCTTCCCTCAGTGAGCCATACTTTTTGGCCATAATTCTGGAGAAAACAATGACGGCCCGCCCCGCCGGCGGAGCAATAGGTTACTTGTTCAGGAATCACGATCCCGGACTATCCGCAAAAGACATCTATCGAGATGTTTTCTCTTCAGAGCGGCTCAGGCAGGGTTACCAAAGCCAAATGGGCCAAGATATGTTCCTGAATCGGTGGTTCTTCAAGAACCGAGGGCCTGGCTTCTTTATCGACGTGGGTGCATTCGACGGAATTCTGGGCAGCAATACATCTTATTTCGAAAAACACCTGCAATGGAAAGGTATTGCGTTCGAGCCCAACCCATCCGCATTTGAGGTTCTACAAGCTACTCGATCCTGCCGTTTGATCCAAGGGTGTGCATATCATCAGGACGGTCAGGTTCCCTTCCTTGCGCTCTCAGAAACAGAGCAGCGCAAAGGCGCTAAGTCGCGTCCACCTCGCAGCCAGCTATCGATGGTATTGGACTCGACCCATGGGGGCGCCATGTTGAGTGGAATACCTGAACACATGGACCAACTTCAGTGGGTGGAATGGATACGCAAGCCCATGAAGCTCAACCAAATTCTAGCGACCGTGCCATGCCATCGAATCGATACCGTGCTCAACGATTCCGGCGTGAAAATCGTGGACTATCTGTCAATCGATGTCGAAGGTGCTGAGCTCGAAGTTCTGCGTGGTATTGACTTCGAGAGGGTGCAGGTCAACGTCATAGGCGTGGAGCACACTCATACGTTCTCTGAAGTTTATGATTTACTGACATCGTCAGGCTTCGAGTATCAGGGCTTGCTTTTCTTCGACGAAATCTTTGTACACAAACGCCCCCGCTACTCCTGGGACGTCTAGTCGGGTTGTGAGGGGACGGGTCCTTCGGCGGCAGGATGAGAAAACGCCAATTCACTCGTCTTGCGACCTGAAGGAACCCGTCCGTGAGCCACGTCGAAGGCCGTGGTCGGCTTGTTGCCCGCTGCGCCGATCGCCCGATCGCCCACGTGGCCGCTGAGATGGGGATCTCGAGGGCGTGCGCTAGTAAGTTGCGCATCGTCACTTACCGGCCACCTCACCCCAGCGGCGTGCTAGCCGAAGCGGGGCTAGCTCGCGAACCATCCCGACCACACAACCACCACCGCGTGGACCGCCCCCAGCACGTATTTCTGCAACAGCCCGGTGAGAGCGCCGAACCTCCCCGAAGCTGATTCAGGCCGCACTGAGTGCGGCCTTGCGAGTCCGCTTGTGGCCTCCGCCGCTGTTGCCGGACGGTTGGGGGTCGCCGCCTCGATTCCGTCAGGTGAGGTTCCGGTAATCTCGACCACGCCTAAGTGTGGTTGCTGATCGCATTTCCTTGGGTTGGCAGCGGGTATTGGGGTTATGCTGCCGGGCGGCTGAGCTGGCGGACGGGAGCCTGCCGCTTTCATTTCGCAGAACGCGCACAGGAAGTGAAAGGCTAGATCCGCAATGAAACTTGTGCTGGCATGCTACGGAACTCGCGGCGATGTCGAGCCCTCCGTCGCTGTCGGCCGTGAGTTGCTGCGCAGGGGGCACGAGGTGCGCACGGCNNGAGACGCAGGCCATGCTGGACGCGCACCGCAACTTCTGGACGCATTTCTTCCGCAACTTCTGGAGGATTCAGGATCTGCGCAGGTTGTGGCGGGAAGTTTGGGAGCGCAGGGCCCAGTCCTGGCAGGAGATGAGCACGACGCTGACGTCGCTGGCGGACGGGGCCGACCTGCTATTCACCGGCCTGGTCTACGAGGAGGCCGCTGCCAACGTCGCGGAGTATTACGACATTCCGTTGGCCACGCTGCATTACTTCCCGCTGCGGGCCAATGGCCAGATCGCCTTTCCGGCACGTTTGCCGTCGCCGCTGGTCCGCTGCGCGATGACGGTGTTCGAGTGGCTGGGATGGCGCGTTTGGAAGAAGACCGAGGACGCGCAGCGCCGTGAATTGGGCCTGCCGAAGGCAACAGGCCCCTCGCCGCGACGCATCGCCGAACGCGGATCGCTGGAAATCCAGGCCTACGATGAGGTGTGCTTTCCCGGGCTGGCCGCCGAATGGGCGAAATTCGATGGCCTGCGGCCCTTTGTCGGCACGCTGACAATGGAGTTGCCGACGGACGCCGATGAGGAGGTCGCGTCGTGGATTGCCGCGGGAACACCGCCGATTTACTTCGGGTTTGGCAGCATGCCGATCGAATCCGCCGTCGACACGATCGCCATGATCAGCGCGGCCTGCGCGCAGTTAGGCGAGCGGGCGTTGGTCTGCTCCGGCTGGAATGACTTCAGCCACATCCCCCATTTCGACCACGTCAAAGTGGTGGGCGCAGTGAATTTCGCGGCCATCTTTCCCGCCTGCCGCGCGCTCGTCCACCACGGCGGCTCGAGCACCACGCCCATTGGCCTGCGCGCCGGTGTCCCCCAGCTGATCCTCTATTGGGACCTCGTTCACGCGATCTATGGAGCTCAGGTCAAACGACTGAGGGTGGGAACCGCCCGGCGCTTTTCGACCACAACCCAGAAATCGCTGGTCGCAGACCTCCGCCGGATCCTCGCTCTGCAATACGTCACGCGGGCCCGCGAGCTCGCCGCC
>PLBD01000601.1 GCA_003135315.1 Acidobacteriaceae bacterium
CAACTTTGTTCAGCATGTAAGCGTGGGTGTCGCGCTCGGCGCTGGTCATGGAGTACGGCAGCACATCCTGCGTGATCGTCGTCCCTCCGCCAATGTAGGAGTGCGCGCCGATGCGCACATACTGGTGCACCGGGCAGAGTGCGCCGACGACCGCCCACTCCTCCACGGTAACGTGTCCCGCGAGCGTGGCCGCGTTGATCAGCATGGAATGATCGCCGATGAAGCAGTCGTGGCCGACGTGCGCATACGCCATGACGAGGGTGTAGCTGCCGACGCGGGTGACGCCGCCGCCCTTGGCTGTCCCGCGGGTGATGGTGACATATTCGCGGATGACGTTGTGGTCGCCAACCTCCAGGCGCGTGGGTTCGCCTGCATAGGTAATGTCCTGCGGGTCCATGCCGAGCGCGGCGAAGGGATAAATTTTGTTGTGGCTGCCGAAGCGGCTGGGGCCGCCGAGCACGACGTTCGCCACCAGCTCGCAATGCTCGCCCAGCTCCACCCCGGCGTGAACGATGCAGTACGGCCCAATGTTGCAGGACGCGGGAATCTTTGCGGAAGGATCGACAATCGCCGTGGGATGAATACTCATGCTGGCGTGGATGAGGCGTGCTCTGCCGGTTCCGGCTCCGCGGTACCGGCATTCTGGGTGGCCTTGCGATTTAGCAGGCGGCAGGTGACCACCGCCTCGCAGGCGACTTTGCCGTCGACGTAAGCCTTGCCTTGCAGGCGGCCGGCGGTTCCGCGAAAGGCGAGGACGTCGACTTCGATGCGCAATTGATCGCCGGGCGTTACCGGGCGGCGAAAGCGGGCGCGCTCGATTCCGGTGAAGACCAGCAGCTTGCCCTCGCGGTCGGGAACTTCGGTGAACAGCAGCGCCGCGCCGGCCTGCGCCATGGCTTCGACGATGAGCACGCCGGGCATGATGGGATAGTCGGGAAAATGTCCGGCGAAAAAAGGCTCGTTGATCGTAACGTTCTTAATGGCGACGATACGCTTGGCGCGTACCATCTCGATGACGCGATCGAGCAGCAGCATGGGATAGCGATGCGGCAGCAGCTTCATGAGCTCGCCGATGTTGAGCTGGAGATCAGGACTGCTCTCAGGTGCGGAATGGGCCGGATTGCTCATGGCTGTTGGTGAGAACCACGATTATACATTTGACGATTGCCGACGGCAGGCGCAAGGAGAATTTTGGCGGGCTGGCGGATTTCAGGGATGTGCCGTCCCTGGGCTGGCGCAGAAGGTGGAACAGCAGATCCCTCGCGGCCTGAAGGCCGCTCGGGATGACGAGAATGAAGGGGCAGTAACGGCACGGCTGAAGCCGTGCCCCTTCAAACCCTTCGGCAAGCTCAGGGCGCAGCTAAAGCTTCGGTCCCTACGGGACTCGGTTCCTTTTTTCTGGCCATACCCAGGGCTTCGCCCTGGGCTAGGATTGTTCCGCCCTGCGGGCTGGCATTCGCGCCAGTGCTGTTATGAGAAGGTCTGCACGCGTGGCGCGGGCGATCCGGCGGCGGTGTCGGTGGCCGCCGTTGTCGTCGAAGTGGTTTCCTTGGCTTCGCCGTTGACCTTCTGGCCGGGCTTGCGGATGTCGATGCCGCCCTTGAAGTAGGCGCCGTCCTCGATGCTGATGCGCTGGGCGACGACGTCGCCGGTGAGCGAGCCTTCGCCGCGAATGTCGACGCGATCGCTGGCGATCATATTGCCGCGGACCTTGCCCAGCACCACGATTTCACGCGCGGAAATGTTGGCCGCGACCACGCCATTGCGTCCCACGGTGACACGATTACCCGGCAGATTGATGGAGCCTTCCACCCGGCCGTCGATGTAGAGCGACTCGGAGCCCGTGACCTCACCCTTGATGACCAGCGACTTGCCCAGCGTGGCCTGCTCCTGGGTGCTGAGCGAGGAAGTGGACGGACGGGGAGGGATGACCGGCTCGGCCGGCGGCGTGAACGAGCGCTGCGGCTCGGGGCTGGGAGTAGGGCTCGGGGTGGGGGTGTTCGTAGGTTTCCACATGATCGATTCAAAATCCTTTCTGGAGCGTAAGCCTGGAGAAGCACCTGTATTGCCAAACCGGAATTCCACAGCTCGGCGTCAGAACTGCTGGTTCGGCGCGGCGATTCTCGACTCATCGCCTGGGGGCACGCACTGCGCGCACCGGCTCGCGATGTAATTACTGCTACCATACAGGGACTTTTTGTATGAGGGAATAGGCGGGCGAATTTTTTCGCGCGAGCGCAGTTGACAAGGTGGGCACGGAGTGGCGGTGGTCGAGGAGAAAAAGATCAATGAGATATTTTTGGACAGTGGTTCTATTGGCCGCGCTTCCGGGGCTGGCGCAGGATTCCGCGCAATATCGCGCTTGCAACCAGAGGGCGAAGGTCCAGTTGGAGATCAACGAATGCGCAAGCAAGGAAGCGGCGCGAGTGGATGCCGAACTCAACGAGGTGTATCGCAAGGTCCTGTCGGAGGCGGCGGACAGCCCGGATGCGGTGGTGAAAATCAAAGCTGCGCAGAGGGCGTGGATGGCATACCGGGATGCGTACATCGAGGCCATGTACCCGGCAAAGGACAAACAAACGGAGTACGGGTCGATGTATCCGATGGAGGTTGACCAGTTGACCGCCAAGCTGACGCGACAACAAGTGACCGCGCTGACGGAGCTATTGCGGCAATATCGGAGCGGGGATTAGGAGCAGGCCGGGCCCCCTTCGGCGAAGCGAGGAACCGTGCCGTCCCTACGGGACTCGGATCAAAATTCGCACGATACCCAGCACTCCGCTACGCTGCGTGCTGGGCTAGACCGTTCCGCGCCTACGGCGCTGATTCTTCGCGACTCGCGCTCCCTGCCGAGAAATAACATTCATTCTCACACAAGTACAAACTCGTAGGTTTCGGGCGTCGGTATGGCGGAACGGGCTGCGAAAAAAGTCCGAAAAGCAGAGTCGAAAGCGACTTTTGCCGCAGCCTGTGAAGCCGTGCCCTGATATAAAACGGGGCAGCGATGTCCCCGACGTTCTATCCTTAACCTGACGCATCGAAAGATCATGCTGAACGACCAGGCCATTCTGCGGCACATTGAACGGCAGCCGCATCAGTCTGCGGGATACAAGCAGCTCGTCCGCGAGATGAACCTGCGCGGCGACGATCGTCGCTTGCTCGCGGAGCGGCTGGAGGCGCTGGTGAAGAGCGCGCGACTGATCGAGACGGGGCGCGACCGCTTCACGCTGGCCGAGCACGCTGCCGCGCGCCAGAACCTGATTGCCGGGCGCCTGACGATGCATCGCGACGGGTATGGATTTGTGATACCGAATGTGGGACAGCGGGGATCGGACGCTCCCACCCTCCCGCCAAAGGCGGGCGGAAGAACTGGGCACCCGGTTCCCACCCTCTCGCCAAAAGCGGGCGGAAGGGTGGGGCACCCGATCTCCGGCGACATCTTTATTCCGCCGCCGGCGATTGGCTCGGCGATGCACGGCGACCAGGTGCTGGTGGAACTTACGCGCAAGAAGGACGACGGGCGCGCCGAAGGCCGCATCCTCCGCGTGCTCACGCGCGGGAATCCGACCGTGGTGGGAACGTTCCATCGCGGGCCGCGGCAGAACTACGTGACGCCTATCGATGAGAAAGTCACGCAGCAGATTGTGATTCCGAGAGGGATGGAGTGGCCGGGCGAGACTCCCACTCATTCGCAAACGACGCGAATGAGTGGGGCACCCGAGGACGACGCTAACCCACCCCGCCCTGGCCAAAAGAAGGCCAGAACGGGGCACCCGGATGAATACCAGAAAGAATCATCGACGGGGACCCGCGATCGAGTGCTGGGCAAGGAGGCGCGGCGGCAGGAGTGGGGTGATCTGGAAGGCGTGGTGGTTGAAGTCGAGATCACGGAGTGGCCGTCGCCGACGGAGAACCCGCGCGGGCGGGTGCTGGAAATTCTCGGGTACGAAGACGACTTCGGGGTGGATGTCGAGATCATCATCCGCAAGTTTCATCTGCCGCATCATTTCCCGGTCGAGGTCTTGCAAGAGGCGCAACAGTTCGAGCCAATCATCCCGGCCGGCCAGATGCATCATCGCCGCGACTATCGTTCGCTGCCCATCGTCACCATCGATGGTGAGACGGCACGCGACTTCGACGATGCCGTCACGGTGCGGCGCATGTCGA
>PLBD01000464.1 GCA_003135315.1 Acidobacteriaceae bacterium
TCCGGCGGCTTCCAGGTATTCAGCCTGAGCGACCTGCGCAAAGTGACGGAAGAGGGCGTCACCTTCCGCTCGCATCTGGACGGCTCGTCGCATTTCTTCAGTCCGGAAAGCGCCATTGCCGCGCAAATCGGACTGGGCGCCGACATCATCATGGCATTCGACGAGTGCACCGAACATCCGGCGGAGTACGCCCGCACCCAAGCCTCAATGGAAATGACGCTGCGCTGGGCGGCGCGCAGCAAGAAGTACTTCGAGGAGCACAAGCACGAGGTGCCCTGGTTCAACGACCCCGCCCTAGCCAAGAGAAGGCTAGAACGGGGCACCCGACCCGGAACAAATGACCAAACGCAGACGCTGTTTGGGATCGTGCAGGGGGGAATGTTTCCCGACCTGCGTCGCGAGTCGGCGCGACGCACGGTGGAGCTGGATTTTCTGGGATACGCCATCGGCGGGCTCAGCGTCGGCGAGCCACGCCCGATGACCCATGAGATGGTTGATGCCGCCATTCGCTTCCTGCCCGAAGACAAGCCGCGATACCTGATGGGCGTCGGCACCCCCGAGGAAATTGTGCATTACGTGGCGCAAGGAGTTGACATGATGGATTGCGTGCTGCCCACGCGGGCGGCGCGTCACGGCCTGCTCTTCACGTCAGAGGGGCGCGTCACCATCAAGAACGCGCGCTACGCGGGCGACGAAAGCCCGCTCGATCCGAACTGCGGTTGCAAGGTCTGCGTGCGCTATTCCCGTGCCTACCTCCGGCATCTGTACGCTTCGAACGAACTGCTGGCGCAGGTCCTTAACACCGTTCACAATCTGGCGTACTACCTTGACACCATGCGCAGGGTGCGGCAAGCTATACAACTTGGGGAGTTTGCGAATTTCCTGTCCGGTTTCCGGGCGCCGCGTTGAGCGTCCCAATCCGCAGAGGGATCGTGCAATTCGGGTTCTTCGGAGAACTGAGCGTCACCGGCAGTTTCGGCGGTCGGAGCTTCGAATCCCAGCATGCGCAAGAATGGCGCGTGCAGATAATCCCAATTTCCGAAAAAACGCGATAAAATAGAGGGTCAGGGAAGCCACCTGTGTCGTGCTGGTAAGCTGGCCGATGACGGCCTGTTCCGCCTGATGTACGCGGATCGGACTGAAGATCCCGGCGTTCAGTTGGAAGTCCCCGAACATCCCAAAGTGCTCCGGTCGCGGGATGGAGTTTTGCCCGCGGTCGTGGTTTGCGTAGTGTAAGAGCCAGACGGCGGCAGTAGACCGTTCCTGGAAATTCAAGCAGCGGAGTTGCCGCCAGCCGGGCGCTTCTTCGCGAGGTTAAGCCAAGTGGTTATGGTTAGAGTCACAGGTTTGTTTGCACAGGGGATCGCGGGCTCGGCTCCCATCCTTATGATGGTTGCGGTCTTCGCCATCTTCTATGTTCTGTTAATCATGCCGCAACAGCGCCGCCAGAAAAAGTGGCAGGCCACGCTGGCGCAGCTCAAACCTGGCGACAAAGTGGTCACCAGCGGTGGTCTTACGGGCGCCATCATGTCGGTCAAGGACGATGCCGTCGTCCTGCGGGTTCCTCCCGACAACATTAAGATTGAAGTCACGCGTTCCTCGATTGTCACTTTAACGACTGCGGAGGATCGCCCCTAGTCTTAGCAGGGTCACTGTTTCTCATGAATAAGAACCTTCTCGCCAAAACCGTTTTGATTATTGCCGTGCTGATCGTCTTTCTGTTCGGCATCATCGGCATTCCCAGCAGCTTCACTGCGAAGGGCATTCTTGCGTCGCTGCAGCAGCGTATTCACCTCGGACTGGACCTGAAGGGTGGGACCCACCTGATCCTGCAGGTTCAGGTCAACGATGCTGTCAACGCTGACACCGACCGCACGGTCGAGCAGTTGAAGGACGATCTCAAGAAGGCCAACATCGCTTTCGGCGAAATTTCCAAACCGGACCCGCAGCAGCATCCCGAGGTTATCGCGATCAAGGGTGTGCCGCCGGAGTCGTCTTCGGATTTACGCCACATCATCAGCGATAAGTTCCCGGAGTACGACCTGACCTCTGGCGCGCAAAACGCCTGGACGGTGGCGATGAAGTCTTCGGTGGCCACCGAAACACGGAAGAAAGCCGTGCAGCAGGCGATCGAGACCATCCGTAACCGCATCGACCAGCTTGGGGTTTCTGAGCCGGTGATCCAGGAACACGGACTGGGCGACTATCAGATACTGGTGCAACTGCCTGGAGTCGACGATCCTGCTCGCGTCAAGGAGATCATGCAGTCCACGGCCATGCTGGAGATCCGGCAAGCCGTAGGCGGTCCGTATCCCAGCGAGCAGGCTGCCATGCAGGCTAACAACGGCGTGCTCCCGCCGGACGCCATTTTGATGAAGGGCACCACCGGCGCACACGGGCAGAATGACAACAGCGAAGGCGAAGCCTACTGGCTGATCAGCCGCACTTCGGCGGTAAGCGGCGGCGATCTCCGTTCGGCCGACGCTGGACACGATGAGAATGGCCGGGCAGACGTGAATTTCATTCTGACCGGCGAGGGTGGACGTCGCTTCGCGTCGTTCACGGGAGCGCACGTCGGCGATAAGCTGGCAGTCGTACTCGATAATCGCGTGAAGTCGGTGGCGACCATTCAGGAACAGATTCACGATCAGGGCCGCATCACCGGCAGTTTCTCCGAACAGGAGACGCGGGACCTTGCGTTGACCCTGCGCTCCGGCGCGCTGCCGGCGGGAATCAAGTATCTGCAGGAAGTAACGGTAGGCCCGTCGCTGGGGGCCGACTCGATTCGCCAAGGGGTACGCGCGGCGGTCATTGGCATGGCCGTGGTCATGATATTCATGTTGTTCTATTACCGCGCCGCCGGGATCAATGCCGACCTGGGACTGTTCCTGAACCTGGTAATCCTGCTGGGCTTTCTCGGATTCAGCGGCGCGACGCTTACTTTGCCGGGAATCGCGGGTGTGATCCTCACCGTCGGTATGGGTGTGGATTCCAACGTCCTGATCTTCGAGCGGATTCGCGAGGAGTTGCGGCACGGCAAGACGCCCTCGTCCGCCGTAGACCAGGGTTTCGCTCACGCCTGGACCACTATTCTTGACACGCACGTCACGACGATCGTTTCCGCCGTCATCCTGTTCCTGTTCGGCACAGGGCCGGTGAAAGGTTTCGCCGTGACCCTCAGCTTTGGTCTGGCGGCCAATCTGTTCACTGCGGTCTTCGTTTCGCGGGTAATTTTCGAATCCGTTCTCAACCGCCATCAGCGTGGCGAAGCACTGAGTATTTAGAAGCAGCAATTAGCAATTAGCTTTTGGAATCGCAGGAATTAAGGGACATGAACAAGGGTCGAAAGTCTTGACGGGCTGCACCCGCGACTTTCGATACAACGAGTGGCCAGCAATTAAATTACTAGCTGCTAATTGCTAGTTGCTAATTGCTGACTTTCGCAAGGGGTTAGCGTGGAGTTATTTCGCAATACCAATATCGATTTCCTGGGCAAGAAGTGGTACTTTCTCGCCTTCTCGCTGATCTTCAGCGTCGCCGGAA
>PLBD01000609.1 GCA_003135315.1 Acidobacteriaceae bacterium
GCGTTCCGGCTGCGGCATTTGCTCGAACATCGCCATCCCACCCGCGTGCTGGCTAATTATGGGCCGGATGCGCCTGCCATGTACAGCAAGCAGGCTGGTCGCGTCCCAAATCATTGGCCACTAAAGGTTTAGACGCCAGTCCCCAACCAGCGTTAGGTTCGCACTATCTTTTAACTAACCAGTTAGTCAATTCCGATGGATTCCAGCAGTGCGAGCAACAACTGGGTATCCAGGCGTAGACGGCGGCCGTCGTTCCGCATGTCGGGGATTTCGTCGAAGGCCTGCATCAGGCGAAGCTTCGCGGCCGCATACNNNNGTAGGTTTTGAGGCGGCGGATGGTCATAAAAAGCAGCAATTAGCAGTTAGTAATCAGCACTTAGCATTTGGCGATTGGATGCTCGGTCGTTAATCAGCAGCAATCACAAAAGAACTTAGAGAATCCTGGGAAAGTCGCGGGTTTAAGCTAATTGCTAATTGCTAATTGCTCCCTATTCCGTCGGCCTCTCGCGCAGGATTGCCGCCGCCGTCTCAGAACTCACGGGCGAGTAGTACACCTCTTTGAACGTGTACGACTTCGCCTTGGTGCCGAGAATGGGCAGGATCTCCATGTGCCAGTGATAGTCGTCCTCGATGGTCTTCCAGAAGCCCAGCGTCTCCGAGCGGTGCACCGTGTTGGGTGAGGTGTGCAGCACCATGTGGAAGCCGTCGGCGATGGTGCGAATGCGGAACAGCGTGCGCCGGAGCAGCGCCGCAAAATCGCGCATGGCGCCCGACTTCATGGCGGTACGCTCGAAGTAAGCTTCGTGATTGCGGGGTGCGATCCAGGTCTCGTACGGAACTCGGGGCGCGTAAGGACAGCCCGCCATGTATTCGCCGCGCACCTCTACCATGCGCAACTTCTGCTCCTGCTCCTGATGCAGAATGTCGCAGAAGACGCAGCGCTCCTTCACCCGATAGTGTTCCCGCGCCGCGCGCAATTCGTAGAGCACGCGCCGCGGCACAAACGTCGTGGCCACGATCTCCGACGTTGGATGATCGAACTCCTGCCCCGACATGCTCCCGTAATTCTTGAACACGCTGATGTACTTGAAGCGTAAGTCGCCCTTCAAGTCCTGGATGCGCTGTCCGCAAAGGGCCAGGTACTCCTCGATCTCGCGGTCGTCGGCGTTCCACAGATGCCGGTCATGGCGCGCATTTTCCACAATAACTTCGTGAGCGCCCACTGGTCGCATGGTGTCGTAGAGCCCGTTACCTGATCGTCCAGGCTCACCATCGATGCCGTAGAGCGGCCGCGGATGCACCACGGCGCGGGCCGACCACGGACTGCCGTTCACCGTCGGCGAGGTCGCCACTACTTGCAGCGGCAGGCCAGACTCAGGGCAAAATGGGCAGAACGAAGTAGGCGACCCCGCCGGTTCAGGCTCGTCGCCGCAGATGACCCATGACCGCGTGATGGGATCTTTTCGCAGTTCCATCTTCTTTACTCTACGTCGGCAGCCCCTGCGCTGGAAAGGTATTTCCGCTTGCAGATGCACCCCAAGAAGGCCGAATCCCAATTCGACCTTCGCTTACAGGAACGAGAAGAACATTACAACATTTCCTCCCGCGGGCGCACTGCTGCCCTCCTGGCATGAATCTTGTCCCACGCCTGTTAGAATTGGGAGCATATTGACCCGTTCCGTCCGACTGATTGCCATCGACATTGATGGCACTCTACTTGACTCCAAGGCCCAGATTCCACAAGCCAATCTGGACGCGCTGCGCCGCGCTCATGAGGCGGGCGTTGAAGTCATGCTGGTCACGGGGCGGCGTCACAGGTTCGCGCTTCCCGTCGCGGAGTCACTGGGCTTCGATTCCTGGATCATCAGCTCCAACGGCGCCGTCACCCGCTCCACGAATGGCGAATCTTTCCATCGTGACCTGATGCCTCTGGCTACGGCTATTAGGATTTGCCGGCACATGAGCGAGTTCCGCGATCACATGGTGATCACCTTCGATCGCGAACGCATGGGCGCCATCGTCTGCGAGAATCACGAGCGCCTCTACGGGGTCATCCAGCGCTGGATGGAAAAGAACGCGCCCTACATCGAGTACGTCAGCCCTATCGAGAAGGCGCTCACCGAAGATCCCATCCAGGCCATGTTCTGCGGCCCGGTTGCGATGATGCAGCGCGCCCAGCAGCGTCTGCTGGATTGCGACTTCGCCAAGGACATCACGGTCCTGCGGACGCAATACGATCATCGCGATCTGACGATTGTCGACATCCTGAACGCCGGCTGCTCCAAGGGCCACGCCCTGGAGCGCTGGGCCAGGCGGCGCGGCATCGACCGCTCCCAGGTCATGGCCATCGGCGACAATTACAATGATGTGGAGATGTTGACCTTTGCCGGACATCCGGTGATCATGGGCAATGCCTCTGACGATTTGAAGCAGAATGGTTGGACCATCACTTTGCACAACGATGAGAGCGGCGTGGCCGCGGCCGTCGAGCAGGCCCTAAATTCAACTCCGGCGAGATTGAATGCGTAGGAACTTCAAGGATGTGTCATCCCGAGCGAGCGTAGCGAGTCGAGGGACCTGCTTTGTCTTCCTCGCGCTGTGCGTTGTCGCCCAGCTTCACGCCGCCGAGCTGGCAAACCTCCGCAATGGATTCACCCTGCGCCATGAGCACCATGAAACGTTCGGCGAGAAAACAAGGCTTTATATGAGCGCCGATCCGGCGGGCGGGTATGTCGACGTGCCCACTGCCGAGATCGAGAGTTTCGAGCCTGCTCCGCCCGATCCGCAGGAAGCTGCCTCGCAGCCTTCGAAGTTGCAGGACCTGAAGTCCATCGTCAGCGCCGCCAGCCAACAACATCAGGTGGACGCTGACTTCATCGCGAGCGTGATCAAGGCCGAAAGCGCGAACAATCCGCGTGCGGTCTCGCCCAAAGGCGCGCAAGGGCTGATGCAGTTGATGCCCGGCACTGCCAGCCAATTAGGCGTGAAGAACAGTTTCGACCCGGCGGACAATGTGGACGGCGGTGTGCGCTATCTGCGGGCGCTGCTGCTGCTCTACAACAACGACATGGTTAAGGCCCTTGCCGCCTACAATGCCGGCCCGCAGCGCGTTCAGCAATATAAGGGTGTGCCGCCGTATCGCGAGACCCACGCTTACGTCGCCCGCGTCATTAAGGATTACAACCGCAAGAAGCTGGCCGAGCGCAAACAGCAAGCCAAAGTCCATACCGTGCAGGACCGGACACGATCCGGGAATTCCGCTTTAGCGCAGGCCAACTCTAACCCTGCCGTTGGCAGCGAGTAACCTCGTTGACCGAGTTTTCCCACTCATTTACCTTGACCATTAGGCCTCGCGGGCGAACTTCTAACCCTTTTCATGAATAGAAAACGCATTCTGGTCTTCGGCGCCGTTCTGGTTGCACTCTGCCTGCTGATCTATCTGCAGATCCGGGCGTGGAAGACCTTCGACTGGGCCATGTTCTGGAGCCGCACCGAACATGTGAACTGGCTTTACATCTTTTACGGCCTCGTGCTCACCTATCTCGCGTACATTTTGCGCGCCGTGCGCTGGCGCATCTTCCTCAAGCCGGTCCGCAAGACGACCACGGCGCGCCTGCTGGCGCCGCAGTTTGTCGGCTTCGCCGCGCTGGCGATGCTGGGCCGCGCCGGCGAAATGATTCGCCCCTACATCATCGCCAAGAAAGAGCGCCTCACCTTTACCTCGCAAGTTGCCGTGTGGGGAGTGGAGCGCATCTTCGATATGGGAGCGTTTGCGGTGATGCTGGCCGTCAGCTTCCTTTCGCCGGACTTACGCGCCCTCCACTTCTATCGCCAGCTGCGCGAGTTTTCTTTCCTGCTGATGGTCTTGATCGTCGCGCTCATCATCGGCATCGTTATCGTGCGCCGCTCCGGCGAGCGTGTCGCGCAATTCATGCACGACCGCTTCG
>PLBD01000089.1 GCA_003135315.1 Acidobacteriaceae bacterium
GTGTTCACACTATTAAAACAATAAGCTGTTAAAATGTTTGCAGGATGGAAATCACGGAAGAGCAGTATGCTCGCGTCAAAGATAGCCTGCCTGTGCAGCGCGGAAACGTAAGTCTCACCAACTTGCAGGTACTGAACGCGATTCTGTACGTGGCGGAGCAGGGCTGCAAGTGGCGGGGGCTTCCGAAGCGCTTTGGACGGTGGCACACGATCTACATGCGTATGAACCGGTGGGCGAAGAACGGCGTATTGGACCGAGTGTTTGAGCAACTGCAACTGGAACAGGTCGTGCGCATCAGGATCGAAGCGTTCTCCCTCGACTCCACTTCGGTGAAGGTTCATCCNNATTCATATGGTTGCCGCGGATGCTCGAACGGCTATAGTCTTCGCGCTGTCTCCAGGCGGCGACCACGATGCGCCGCACGGACGGGCCTTGCCGGAAGAGTTAGGGCCCATGCCGGAGGGTCTTCCGATGCTGATGGATCGTGCCTACGAAGGCAATGAAACCCGCCAGTTGGTCCTCGATCTGGGAATGATACCGGTGGTTCCGCCGAAGTCCAACAGACTGCATCCGTGGGATTACGATCATGCGGTTTATAAGAAACGCAACGAGATCGAACGACTGTTCCGCAGGCTCAAAGGATTCCGTCGGATCTTCTCACGCTTCGAAAAACTCGATGTCCTCTTTCTGGGGTTCCTCTCATTCGCACTCATCGTCGAAGCGCTGCGGGTAGTGTGAACACACCCTAATCCAGCGGTCATTTATCAAGGCTTCTCTAACTACTTTCCGGCGCAAAAATCCGGACCTAACGGTTTTGTTTTGAGCGGCGGCATACAGCGCTTAGTGTCGGGACGTCGCGTCGTCTTTTGCGCGCTAGAAATAATTCAGGGAAGCACAAACATTTTCCTGGAGTTTTGTTCTCTTTTGTGATTCACTGTTATCAGTGACGCATGAGCAGATCATTCGCAAGCGAAACACCCTTCTGGCGCAACTGCCGGATGCCCGCGACATTCTGCGCGGCTCGCTGTTGGAGCGCAACATTCGCCACAGTGCCGGTCGCTGCCAGCGGTGCGATGGCGGCGGCGGACACCCGGTCTCGGTTCTCGCCATCGGTTATCCTGGAGGCCGAATGCACCAAATCAGTCTGCGTAAAGAGCAGGCTGCGCAGGTGAAGCAGTGTCTGGAGAACTATTACAGCCTGAAAGCGGCGCTGGAAGAGATCTGCGAACTCAACCAGCAGCTGTTGCGGGCCAAACCAGCGGCGGCGAAGAAGAAGAACGGGGGTGGGCAATGATCCATCTCCGCCGTTCGGGCCAGCGCAGTTTCGCCGAAGGTCTCATCGCAGAAGAAATCGAGGATCTGTGGGAGCCCTGGATGCGCCAGGCCGACAGGGTGCTGGAAGATGAGCAACTGGTCAGCGCGGTGTATGAGGCTCTGGTGAAACGCCACGCGAAGAGCCGCACCCGCGGACGGCTGGGAACGCCGGCCGAAATCGTTCTCCGCATGCTGTTGCTTAAACACCTCCGAAACTGGACCTTCGATGCCGTCGAGCGGGAGGTACGAGCCAATCTTCTGTATCGGGAATTCACGCGCGTGGGCGGGGGCAAGGTGCCCGACGCCAAAACACTCGGCCGTCAGGCGCGGGCTCTGGGGCCGGAAGTGGTCAAACAGATTCATCGGCGCATGGTGGAGTTGGCGGTGGAGAACAAGGTTGTGCAGGGACGCAGGATGCGCGTGGATACGACCGTGGTCGAGACCAACATCCATTACCCGACCGACAGCACTCTGCTCGGCGACGGCACGCGTGTGCTGACGCGGCTGATGAACAAGGTTTCGGCGATCGCCGGAACGACGGGGACGAAACTGCGCAATCGCATGCGCAGTGTGGGTCGGCGCGTCATGGAGATTGCTCGCGCCGCGCGAATCAAGGGCGAGAAAGGCAGAGAGAAACTGGTGCCGATCTATCGTAAACTGTTGGCCATCACAGGCAGGGTCGTCGCCCAGGCTAAACGTTTCTCGGCCGAAATCGCCGGTGGTGTGAAGCGCGTACGGGGGCTGCAGAAGCGTGCGGCGCTGGAGAACCTGAAGAGCAAAATCGATACCATGGTGTCGCGGACGCAGCAGGTGGTGAGGCAGACCAAAGCGCGAATCTTCGGTGGTAACGAGCATTTTGAAAGCAAGCTCCTGAGTGTGTTCGAGACATCGACAGAAGTGATCCGCAAGGGTAAGGCAAGCAAGCCCACGGAGTTCGGCAAAATGGTGAAAATCCAGGAAGCCGAAAATCAAATCGTGATCGATTTCGAAGTCTACGATAAGAAGCCGAACGACAGCGATCTGTTGATCCCCTCCATCAAAACTCATCAGGAGCTTATGGGGCGCACTCCTCATCTGGTCGCCGGCGATGCCGGATTCTACTCAGCAAAGAATGAGGCCGAAGCCCTGAAACTGGGAGCAAAAAGTGTTTCCGTTCCGAACCGCTCCACCACGAGCGCCGTCCGGCGGCAGCACCAGAAGAAGCGCTGGTTCAAGAAGGGCCAGAAATGGAGAACCGGATGCGAGGGCAGAATCAGCCTGCTCAAACGGCGGCATGGACTGACCCGATCACGCTACAAAGGTCCGGAAGGAATCGTGCGATGGGTCGGATTCGGAGTGATCGCCGATAACCTCATCAACATCGGAATGGCCTTGCCAGAATAAACCCCTTCACAAACCGACCCGTCCTTCGGCCCCATGCGGAGAGAATCCGCTGGGGCCTCTGTGTTTTCCGGAGGAATCAGTCCCTCTCTTCACTCCGGCTCTCCCCGATCTGGATTTTTGCGCCGGAAAGTAACTACGCTCTTTCGCGGACTACGCCGCGAAACAGTGGCCCCTGCGGGGCAGCAGACGTCAGGAGTTGAGGAGTGCAGAAGCCAGAAGCTGCACCCGACCGCGGCCTGTGTTTAGCTGCGAGACATGCCTGACTCGTTGAGCGATCGGTGTGCGGACCTGCTGACGGGCAGCTACGATTGCGTGGACCGGATCGTACTGAACGCCTATTTCCGGATGGGGCATGACCCCGGAGGGTTTCGTTTGTGGTGGCGTGCCTTGACCGGATCGGACGACACGCTCGAAAACACGTATCTGATGAGGATGGCGGGCCGTTTCAGCCGCCGCATTCGTGGGTTTGCCAAAGCGACAGGCATTCCTGTGGTCGATTGTCCGGCCGGGGAGCGCAAGCATGAGATGGCAGAGGAATACCTGGCAAACACGAAAATCACGCAAGGCGTATTTCTGATTCTGGTGGGCCGTGCCCAGGCACCGGTGTGGGATGTCGGCGTCAACCATCACATCGAGCGCAAGAAGCCAATGCCCTATGTGAACCACTACTCTTTTCATATCCTCGATCCCGAGTGGGGCCACATCACCATCAAGATCAGCGGCCACCCTCCATTCCCCGCCCAGGTGATCCTGAACGGGCATGAGTACGAGCAGAAGCGGAGTGGGAATTCATTATCAGTACTCCAACTACCAGGTGGAGTACAGCCGCAACCTGATTTTCGAAATCGGCGGGCACATGGACCAGGTCTTTCAGGCCTTGATTGACCGCAGCCGCGTGCTGCTGGATCTGAAAACAGTCAAAACGATTCCGGGTTACATGCGCCGCCCGATATATCGCAAGCGGAAAAAGAAGTCAGCCGAATGGGAAGTCGCGGTCGAGAAACCTGCGTATAATCTGACGATCTTCCAGCTGCATTGCGGCAAGTTGACGCTCAAGATTTACACCAAAGGCGAACGCGTGCTTCGCATCGAAGCCATTGCTCATAACACCCTGGAACGCCGCTCCCGGACGTTCACTGGAAAAACTTCCGGAGATTGAAATCGCTCCGAAAAGCGTCTTGAAGCGATTTATGGATGCGCTCAGTTGTATCGATCAAAGCTTCATTGCCGACGAAATGCCGGAGCAACTGCCGGCATCCTCGCAAGTGGGCAAGACCCGGGTGGGAGGCATCGATCTCAACAAGCCGCGCATGCGTTGGGGTCGGGGAGGCATCGACAATCACTACGACGCCATCCGCCTCGCCATGAAGGGAGTCTTCCAGGAACTGGGCATCGCCGCGTAAACACCGACAACAATTTTGTCGGGCTTCGCCCTTAAGCGCCTAAGGTGCCATACTTCAGGATCTACGATCTGCGGTCGACTTACGCGACTCGTTTAAGCGCGGGTGGCGTGGCCGACGAGTGGGTGACGCAGTTGCTTCGCCAGGGAGATGCGAAGGTGTTCAAGAAGTACTCGCAGATGAAACTACAGATGAAAAGGGAGGCACTCCAGAAGCTGAACAGGAAGGCGAACGAGGGCTGGCCGGGTTTTGACACGGAGAGGCCCAACTGATGGGGTTTTGTCACGGTTTTGCCACGGTCGAGGCACCTGGAGCCTCGGTTGAGCATTCCGGACCCTGTCGCAAACCAGGGAAGTGGTTTAGAATCAAAAGAGCAGCAAGTTTGGGCGCGTAGCTCAGCTGGTTAGAGCGCCTGCTTCACACGCAGGAGGTCACAGGTTCGAGTCCTGTCGCGCCCACCATATTCTTCCTTTTGTTTCCAACAAAACCAAGCCGCCGATTGCCTTCCGTGCAAGACTCTGCAAGACTCCGCACCGC
>PLBD01000545.1 GCA_003135315.1 Acidobacteriaceae bacterium
CATTCGGAACAGGCGGAATCTTTACCACCAACTATACGGGGCCCGATGACACGATGGACACCGCAGTAGCGATTCAGAGTGACGGGAAGATCGTAGTCGGTGGATCGAACCCGGGCGGCCCCGTTCTGATGCGTCTCAACACCAATGGAACGCTCGACTCCAGTTTCGGCACGGGCGGCGTCGTGAACAATAGCTTTGACAATATTCTTGGGCTTGTCTTTGGCATAGTCATACAGCCTGACGGGAAAATCGTGGCCGGGGCGGCGGGATTCACCGGCGGATCGGTTGGCCGCTTCAACAGCGACGGCAGTGTCGATACGACTTTTGGGAATGGCGGCTTTACGGTATCGAAGTCCCTAAATTCCGGCCCCGGGATCCTGAGCGCTATCGCTTTACAGGCTGACGGCAAGATTCTGGTGACCGGCGCCGGCCTGCTCGGGCGCTATACCGGCACGGGCCAACTGGATCCGAGCTTCGGCAGCGGCGGCAGTGGCATCGCTCCGTTGAATTCGGTGATCGCAACCGCAATCGCGGTACAGCCGGACGGCAAGATCCTCGTGACAACAGGAACGGGGGCACCCTCGGAACTGTTCGCTTCTCCAGGTTTTCCCGGCCCACAAGCAGGCGCAATCGCACGCTACAACACCGACGGCAGCCTGGATACGACTTTCGGCGTTTCGGGACAGGCCTCTTGCGTGGCTTCGGCGGCCGCCATTGGAATTCAAAGCAATGGCAAGATCGTTGTAGCAGGCACCATCCCGAGCGTACTCCAGACCTTGCTGGAGAGCGATGGCATAACCGTTGTCAACAACCAGACCGGCTTCGGAGTGGTTCGCTATAACGCCAGTGGAAGCGTCGACACCAGCTTTAATCCTGGAGGTGGCATTGGCAGCGGAGGCGGTGTCATCACAGGGTTTGGGAATAGTTTTCCCCAAGGTTCGGGCTTCGCGCTTGCAATTCAATCCAATGGCGAGATTGTGGTGGCAGGCCAGGCGGGCAATGGCAATGGCGGCTACAGTTCCTCGTCGTTTGTATTGGCCCGCTACACAACCACCGGGCACCTGGACACCAACTTCGGGTCTAACGGCATTGCGATGACGCCCATAGGCCAGGGCCACATCTCATTCGTGTCGGCGCTGGTGCTGCAGAACGACGGCAGGATTGTTGCCGCTGGGAACTACGCGCCTCCGGCGGGAGGAGACTACACCAACAATTTCGCGGTCGCGCGCTACCTGGCGCAGTAGTTGGATGTTAGTCCGGCCAACCTTGCACCTCCGGCGGGAGCGGGAGGTTTTCCATTTCCGATTAGAGCGCCGCGGCCAAAGCCTTCCGCCTTTGCAACGCAAACGCGCGATGTCCCGAACCGCGAGTGAAAAATTAGTGCGGGCAAATGTAACACAGCGACGATCGTAATGCGGTGTGCGGGATTATGATCGCCATCAGGCCTTATCGTCAGTAATCACGGGACCAAAAAGAATCGGGCTGGTGAGCGCTTAGCCTGTGCTGGATCTTCACGCGGGCCATGAAAGGCGGCTCACTTGGACTTCACCTATCCCTCAACCTGCCCGCGCTTTCGCCGCGGGATAGATCCCCAGCACTTTCAGGAATTCCACGATCTCGCCCAGATGGCGGAGGGCGTTGCGCGCGGCCTCGCCGTCGCCGCGGAGGATGTCGACGAAGAAGACGTACTCCCACGGATGACCTCGCATGGGACGCGATTCGATTTTGCTCAGGCTGATGTCGCGCAGCGCAAAGACGCTTAGCGCTTTGAACAGAGCGCCAGGTACATTCTTCAGCGCGAAAGCGATCGAGGTCTTGTCGGCGCCTCGGCCGATCTTCTTCGACTCATTGATCAGCAGGAAGCGCGTGTAGTTTTGCTGGTCGTCTTCAATATCCGCCAGCAACACCCGGCCGCCGTATTGCTGCGCCGCCTGCTTGGGAGCGATAGCGGCGGCATCTTTCCATCCCTCTGTGACCACATGACGAGCGCTGCCCGCCGTATCGTAGAAAGGAATGGCCTGGACGTTGGGATGGGAGCGAAAGAAATCGCGGCACTGATCGAGCGCGACCGGATGCGAGAACACGCGCCGGACATGCGGCAACTTCACGCCGGGTGGAGCGATCAGGTTGTGGCGAATCCGAAGATGAAACTCGGCGTGGACAAACACGTCGCGCGTGAGCAGCAGGTCGAAGTGCTCGGCCACCGAGCCTGCCAGCGAATTCTCGATAGGAATGACTGCCGCTTGCACGGAGCCGTTCTCCACCCGGTCGAAGACTTCTGCTGAACGCGTGCAAGGCACAACGACGGCGCGCGGCAGCAGCCTTCCCGCAGCTTCGTGGCTGAAGGAACCAAGTTCTCCCTGAATCGCGACTTTCATAAAGGATGGGCCGAGCTCAGATGCTTCCTCATCTGGTAGGCGTCCAGCGAATGGCTGGCGTAATAGTCAGGTATGGTGCGCAGGATCTGATAGCCGAGCTTGCCGTACAAACCTACTGCTGGCCCGTTATTGACCGCGGTTTCCAGATAGACTTCAGCGCATCCCAGGGAGCGTAATCGCTCTTCGCACGCCGTCATCAACTTTATTCCCAAACCATAGCGACGGGCTTCCGGAAGAATGTCCAAGGTGAGAATGCGTCCGTATTTGCGGCGGATGGGATGGGCCACGACGAAGCCGGCGATGCGATCAGCGGGGTTTGCCTCGGCGGAAGCAAGGTCTGCGTCGTCTCCGGCCTCGCCTGACTGGAATTCTCCGACCAGCGTGATCGCATTTCGCCTGGTGATGAAGCCGCTCAGCTCCATCTGCGTGTAGGAGATGCCGGGAGGAAAGCAGCGCTGGTCGATCTCCCACAGGCGATCGAAGTCAGCTGCCCGATAGTCGCGGATGCTGAAGGCTAGCCCCGCTGTATTTGTGGTGTTCAATCCCAAAGCGCAAGCTCTGCCACCATCATAAGCGGGCTGGCCGACGGCGAAAAGCAGAACGCCGCTTACTGCGTAATCGTCTTGACGTTGTCTCCAACCTTGAAGCCGGAACCGGAGACGGGCGCTCCTACGGCGGAGATGTCATCCACGTCAGTAAGCCGGATCACGCCGACGTCCGAGGTCATCTTGCGGATCACCTGGCCGGTGGAAGGATCTTTGATCTCCTTGGTCACGCGCTTCACGGTCAGCTGGTCGCCGACCTTCAGGCCGGCCTTGGCGCCGATGTTCAGCACGATCTGGCCGCCGTCGACTGACGCCACCACCCCTTCAACGCTGATGGTACGGGCTTCCAGCTTGGTGTTGTCGGCGACCAGTTCTGCGGACATCTGGGTCACGGCCGCGTTGATGGCCTCGCCGACGATGGTCTGCTGAAAGTCGCTGCTGCCAAAGTCTACATCGCCTGCGCCGAATCCATGCCAGTTGCCGCCCCCGCCGCCTACCGAGGTGCTGTCACGCTCGGACTCGCCCTTGCCGGTCGCAACCCCCAGGATCTCAGCCGTGTCGATGTTCACCAGCCGGGCATCGAGCACCACGACGGCCTTGCTCTTGTTCTTGCCGACATGCATGCCGCCAAGTCCAGCCCAGCCGCCGCCAACTCCGCCGACGCCAGTGTGCTTGTTATCGTTGCCGAACTGCGTGACACTGCCCACGACGATGGCATCCACGCCCAGAAGCTTGCCAATCTTGGCGGCTGAGTTGGGATCGGCGCGGTCGCTGTTGGAGAAATTCTGCTCCGCCATGATCTTCGCCATGGCCTTGCGCTCGATCACCGAATACGTGCCGTCCTTCACCAGGTCGCGGACCAGCAGATCGGAGATTCCCTTGCCGATATCGACATTGCTGCCAAAGTAGGCGGCGGAGGCGGTCTGCACCGTGGCATAGTCAAAATCGAAAATCGCGATGCGCTTTTTGCGGCCGGTCGGCGCGGGCGAGGTTTGCGCGCCCAGGGGCAACGCCATGACTAACGATGCTACGACGAGAATGAACGCCAAGACCCGATGCATAAGATGTCTCCCTGTATCTGACGCTGACCCACATTCGCGGCCAGGGCACGTACCGATTTGCGCCTGTAATTGGAACAGCCGTATAGTACACCGACTTGGTTCAAACCGGGCAAGTTTTATGGTGGGCGGCATTCTGCGTGCTGGCGCTGTTCCCAATTGGGTCTGCTCACGGCCCGCGCGACGGGATGACAAGGCCGCAGCCGCCGCATTACTCTCAGAGGATGGCGAAACCTGTTCCCATCGGCACGCGCGGCGAAGTGGAGAGACGCGTGGAATTCCAACACACCTTGAGCGCGTGGAAGCCCGAGCTGCCCTCGGTGCTGTCCACGCCCCACATGATCGGCTGGATGGAAGCGGCCGCCTTCGAAGCGCTGCTGCCCTTCTGCGAAGGTGACGACGTGAGCGTGGGTACGGCGATTAACATCGTGCATCGCGCCCCCACCGGCATTGGCGCGACGGTGAAGTGCGAGGCGGCGCTGAATTCGATTGAGGGCCGGTTCCTGACGTTCCGCGTGAGCGCCCATAACGGGAGTGAAGTGATCAGCTACGGCACCATCGCCCGCGCCATCGTGAGCAAGAGCAAGTTCGAGGAAAAACAGAAGAGCAGTGGCCAGTAGTCAGTTGTCAGTAGGGCGGTCAATGGCGAGGCAGTCTTCTCTGGCTACGGGCTACTGACTACTTCTTCTTGCGCCGATAGTCGCCGCTCTTGCCGCCCGACTTGCTTTGCAACACGACTTCGCGGATCGCGATGCTCTTATCCAGCGCTTTGCACATGTCGTACACGGTGAGAGCGGCAACGGAGGCTGCGACCAGGGCTTCCATCTCGACTCCGGTTGCCGCCGTCGTGCGGACCAATGTGCGAATCCCCACTCCATCGCTGCGCACTTCGGCTTCGACTTCAATTTTGCTCAGCGGAATGGGATGGCACATGGGGATGAGTTCCGCTGTGCGCTTGGCAGCCAGAATTCCCGCGACCCGCGCGACTTCCAGCGGATCGCCCTTGGGGTTCTGCGGCAGCGCCCGAATCACATCTGTGCTCATCGCGACAAAAGCGCTCGCCTTTGCCTCGCGGAGCGTCGGCTGCTTATCCGAGACGTCGACCATCGAGGCGCGTCCAGCGGCATCGTAATGCGACAGCTTCTTCGGCTTGTTATCTGACTTTGCCATTCGCCCCAGTTCAGGATTCAAATCACGGCATCAGTATCGTAATCGCCTCGCCCGCGGAAAACCGCTCCTGGTCCGGCGGTACCACGATGTAGCAGTTCGCGCGCGAGACCGCCATCAGATCGCCTGATCCTTGCCAATGTACCAGTTCGACCAACGGCTTTACGTTGCCGCCTTCCAACTTGGCCGGGAGAAATCGCGTAAGCCCGGTCCGGCTGGTGAAATCGGATTTCAGAGTGGCTTGCGCGAACGGCAGCGGCTGCGGCTTCGCTCCCGAAAGCGAGTCGAGCACGGGCCGGGCAAACAGTTGAAACGTTACCATGGTCGAAACCGGGTTCCCGGGCAGCCCAAAAAACGGAGTGCTTCGTTCACCCGATTTGACCTCGCCGAACACTACCGGCCTTCCCGGCTGGATTTGCGCGCCAGTGAAAAAAATGCCGGCCTGAAAGGACGCCAGCACCTGCTCGACCAGGTCGTATTTACCCATGGAGACGCCGCCGGTGATGAGCAGCAGGTCCGTCTCCAAACCTTTCCGCAACAGCAGCGCCAAGTCGTCAGGCTCATCGCGCGCCACTGGCAAGAGCATGGGATCGCCGCCCACCGCTTGCACCTGCGCTGCCAGCGAGTAGCTGTTGGAGTTTCGAATCTCGTTGGCCGAGGGTTGCAAATTGATGTCGACGAGTTCGTCGCCGGTTGCCAGAACCGCAACCCGCGGCCGGCGATATACGGCGATCTCGGGCCGGCCAATGGCCGCAGCGATTGCGACAATCGTGTGGTTCACGCGCGTGCCGCGCGCCACCAGGGTCGCCCCGCGGCGAGCTTCCGCTCCCATGGCAACCACATTTTCCCCTGCGGCCACCGTCCGCTGGACCACGACAGCATCGCCACTTCGCTCCGCGTGTTCCACCATCACGACGGCGTCCGCTCCCTCAGGAACGGGCGCGCCGGTCATGATCTCGGCAGCTTCGCCCGCTCTGACGGTAATCGCGCTGTCTTCTATCGGCGCACCGGCCCTGATCTCTCCGACACATCGCAACCGGGATGGCACAACCGCTACATCGGCACTGCGCACAGCGAATCCGTCACGCGTGGAGCGGGGAAACGGCGGGAAGTCGCGGTCGGCGCGCAAGTCTTCAGCCAGCACCAGGCCGGCAGCATCCAGCATCGGCAGCATCTCGGGCTGCGTCGGGGACAGAGTAGAGGCATACTCTTCCACCAGACGGCGGGCGTCAGCGAAGGACGGCAGCTTTGTGACAACGGTACTTCCCATGCCTGGATTACCCGAGCGAATTCTACTGGAGTTCTGCGGGAGAGCGAAACTGCGGCGGCCGGCAAAAGCTGGGGCTACGGTGGTCATTTTCCAATGGCCACCGTAGCCCCAAAATTACTTGATCGTCACGAACGCGGCGGTAAAGCGGCGCTCTACCCTACTTCTTGCTGGGCTTCGACTTGCCGTAGCTGGTCTCAACCGAAGCGCCAATGGAGGACAGCATCTGTTTGGCGGCATCCGCATACTTGCCGGTCGGATCCAGCTCCAGATACTTGTTGAAGGCATCTGCCGTTCCCGGAGGAACCACCATCTTGTTGTCTTTCATGGTCGCCTTGCCGATCAGATTGACGCCTTTCCAGTAATACGCGGCAGCTCGTTTGGGGTCGAGCTCGATCGCCTTGTCGAAAGCAGTGATGGCATCGTCGACCTTACCAGTGTTGGTGAGGACCGCTCCCTCATTGTAGTAGTAGGCGCCGGCATTTGACGGATCAGCCGCAGCCGCTGCCGCGTACTCCTGGACAGCCTTGTCGGTCTGTCCCGACTTGGCGTAGGCGTCGGCAAGCTGGGCCATATAAGCTCCGGACGTAGGCTTGATGGCGAGCGCTTTCTGATACGACTCTATGGCGTCCTGATAGTCCTTGGCCTTGGCTTGCGCGTCCGTGGCATGGTCCCCGGCGCCGCGCTGCGCATCGCCAAGGTAACCCCACACCAGGTCCTGGCTGGGGTCGACTTGCGTGGCCTGCTGCAGCAAGGTGACAGCCTGGTCGTAGTTGCCAGCTCCCTCCAGGTCCTTCGCCTGCTTGAGCGAGGCGTTCAGAGTCTTAATTTTCTCGCTGTTCTTCATGGACGCCTCAGCCTTCTGGCGCTGCTCGCCGGTGGCTACGTTGTCCTTCGCCAGGTCAAAATCGACGGTGCGCTCACCGCTGGCTTCGATCACTGCGTTGCCGTGCTCGTCAATCGGATTGCCGTTCTGCACCAGGGTCACGGTGTACGTCCCCAGAGCGATGCCAACCGAGTAGTATTGGCCCTTCGAATTCGTCTTCAGCGTGTACCTGGTGCCGCTCCGAATGCTGTACAGCTCTACCGTAGCGCCAACGATGGGCTTGCCGTTTTGATCCAGGGCAGTGCCCGTGATAGTCCCGGTGATTTGCGCCCACAGCGAGACTGTACTCATTGCGATTACCAGCAGTATTCCGACAAGATTCATACATTTCTTCATGGTTCCTCCAGCGCGTGAAACCGAATGATTATTGCCTGTCCTGCTGCA
>PLBD01000226.1:0-1153 GCA_003135315.1 Acidobacteriaceae bacterium
TTCATGCTCTCGACGCTCGACCCGGCGAGCAGCAGCGCCCAGATCTTCCTCTTCATGTTCATCCTCGGTCTCGGGCTCGGGATGGTGATGCAGGTGTTGGTCCTGGTCGTCCAGAACGCGGTCGTCTACTCGGATCTCGGCGTGGCGACCTCGGGTGCCACCCTGTTCCGCTCGGTCGGCGGCTCGCTCGGCACGGCCGTGCTCGGCGCCGTCTTCTCGGGCAGGCTGACCGCCGAGCTGCGCACCGTGATCCCGCGGTCGCTCACAGGAAAGATCCCGTCCTCGGCGGCTGTCAGCCCGAAGGTGATCGCGGCACTGCCGGCGCCGATCAGATCCGACTACCTGCAGGCATTCACGAACTCCCTGAACACGGTCTTCCTCGTCGCCTCGCTGGTTGGCCTGCTCGCGTTCGCGCTGTCGTGGTTCATCCGCGAGGTGCCGCTGCGCGAGACGGTCGCCACAGGCGACATGAGCGATACGTTCGCGACACCCCGTGACACCGACTCGCTCGCTGTCCTGGTCAACAAGATCGGCAGGCTGGACCGCCGCGAGGGCGCTCGGGAGATAGTCGAGCGCGTCGCGGCGCGCGCCGGCGTCGACCTGCCACCCGCAGCGTGCTGGCTTCTTGCCCGGAGCAGCGTGGAGCCGCAGCTGGACATCGCGGCCCTCGCCGAGCGCGCGAAGGTGAAGACCTCGACGCTCGAACTTGCGAGGGAGCAGCTGGTCGAAAGAGGCCTCATAGCTGGAGACTCGACACATCACGCCCCGTGCGTGCTGACCGACCAGGGCCGCAGCACCCTGGCACTCCTGACCCACACGGGCGAACAGCGCCTGAACGACCTGCTCGCAGAGTGGCGGCCGGAGGAGCACGCCGACGTCGCGAGGATGATCGGCGTGCTGGCGCGCGAGTTCTTCATCGACACCTCAGCCCTGCAGGCGCGCACGCGGGCGCAGGCGACACCCGTCTGAGCGCGCGCCCTAGCCTCGCTGCGACTGCAGAGCCGTGATCATCTCGCCGGCCGCAGCTGTGCGCAGGGCCCATCCAGGTATGCGCGGAGGCTCCGCGCCGGCTGCCATGCACGTGAGCGCCGCGACCTCCACCGCAGCCCGGACGGCGTCGCCCAGCTGCCGGATGTCGCAGAGATCACCGGCC
>PLBD01000226.1:1169-20795 GCA_003135315.1 Acidobacteriaceae bacterium
GCGAGGATCTCGAGATCCTCGCGACTGGCCTTCACGATGTCAGCACGCTCGCAGACCGCCTCTATCACGCGCCGATGGGACTCCGCGTCCCGGATCGCACCCGGACGGCAGTTCGGATCCAGCATCACCACCGCATCGTCGGGCACGCGGGAGAGCAACCCAAGCAGCGTCCCGGCCATGGGCTCGATGAGCAGGCCGAGACCTCCGAGCACGAGGACCCTCGTCTCGCCCGCCAGCGTGGCCGGTATGTCCTGCGGCCTCAGCTCCCCGGCCGAGGTCCCGTCGAGGTAGAAGCGGTACTCGGCGTGACCGGACGGGGCGAGTGCGGCGAGCGCGAGCGTGGTGGGCGCCTGCACCGGGGCGGTGATCGGTACTCCGATGCCCTCGTCGCGAAGCTCCGAGAGAAGCAGCCCGCCAAGCGCATCCTCGGAAACCCGTCCCAGGAAACAGCACTCGACGCCCAGCCGCGCGAGCGCCCTGGCGACATTCAGCGGCGCTCCGCCGGGGTGCACGGTCACATCACCGGCGGGGTCCACGAGCAGATCCACCAGCGCCTCGCCTGCGACGGTGATCATCGGCTCTCTCCGGTGCGCAGCACGCTCGCGCCGCCCGTCGGGCTTACCGGTTCAGCTCGACACTGGTTCCCGCGCTGCCGGCGAGAGCCTCGGAAGCGAGCTCCATTGCGGCGATCACGGCGCGACCGCCCGTCTCGGCGAATCGGGCGGCCGCCTCGGCCTTCGGTCCCATCGATCCTGCAGCGAGATGAAGGCTGCGTACCTCCTGCGGCGTGGCCTGCGACAGGGGGTGAGCATCCGGCGTCCCAAAGCCGACCTGCACCGCCGGCACGTCCGTGAGCAGCAGCAGGACGTCCGCGGACAGCTCGCGCGCGAGCAGCGCGGCGGCGAGATCCTTGTCGATGACGGCCTCCACGCCGACGAGGCCGATGTCCGAGGACAGCGCAACGGGGACGCCCCCGCCTCCGGTGCAGACGACGATCACCCCCGCCTGCACGAGGATCCGGATCGACTCGACCTCCACGATCCGCAGGGGCTCAGGCGAGGCCACGACCCGGCGATAGCCGGCACCGTCCGGGGCGATCTGAAAGCCCCGCTCGGCGGCCAGGCGCTCGGCCTCCTCGCGATCGTAGACCGGTCCGATCGGCTTGGAGGGATGGTCGAACGCGCCGTCGGCGGGATCGACCACGACCTGCGTGAGCAGCGTTGCGACCCTCCGGTCCGGCATCACGTTCTCGAGCCCCTGCTCGAGCAGGTAGCCGATCATGCCCTCGGACTCCGCACCGAGCACGTCGAGCGGATACGGCCGCGCACCCGCATACGCCTCGGCCTGCAGGGCGAGCAGCCCGACCTGCGGACCGTTGCCGTGGGTGACTATCAGCTCGTGCTCGCGCGCGAGCTCGGCCAGCGAGTCGACCGCCCGAGCGATGTTCTCGCGCTGCACCTCGGCATCGGCTCGCTGTCCCCGGCGGATCATCGCGTTGCCTCCGAGGGCCGCGACGACGCGCATGCCTCAGCCCTCGTTCATGAGGTCGGTGGCCTCTTCCGCCAGGCGCGCGTATGCATCGGGACGGCGGGTCAGCAGGAAAGGGAACAGCTCGAGCCAGTCGTGGCGCTGATCCAGGTCAAGGTCTGCGACGAGCACCGCAGCCTCTTCACGCGGAGCCTGCACGAGGATGCGCCCGTATGGATCGCAGATGAAGGACGAGCCGTAGAAGCGCAGAGGGCCCTCCGTCCCGTAGCGGTTCACGGCGACCATGAAGACCCCGTTTGCGATCGCGTTTCCCACGATCACGCGCTGCCACAGGGGCTGGGTGTCGAAATCCGGATGGTCCGGCTCCGAGCCGATCGCCGTGGGATAGACCAGCACGTCCGCACCCTCGAGGCTGTACGCGCGCGCAACCTCGGGGAACCACTGGTCCCAGCACGTCGGCAGGCCGAGCTGCGCCTCGCCGAGCGCGAGGACCGGGAACGCCTCCTCCCCAGCTCCGGGACCGGGCCGGAAGTATCTGTCCTCGTGGTAGCCGGCCGTGAGGGGTATGTGCAGCTTGCGCGTGCGCGCCAGGAGCCTGCCATCGGGCGCGAGGACGATGGCCGTGTTGAAACCGAGGCCGTCGGGAGCGTCGGCGCGCTCATAGACCGAGGCATGGACGTGGATCCCGTACTCCCGTGCCATGCGCGCCGCGAAGCCGTGGGTGGCGCCGCCCGGCAGATCCTCCGGCTCGACGACGCCGGCCCGCGGACCTGCGGGGTCGACCGCGAAGTAGGGACTCAGGGTGAGCTCCTGTAGGCAGACGAGCTGAGCGCCCTCTGCGGCGGCGATCCGTATCCCGGCCTCCAGTGCCGACTCGTGCTCGCCGGGGTCGGGGTGCCAGCGGACCTGCACCGCCGCTATGCGAAATGGAGGACGCCGCGGCGGCCGCTTGCGCGCCGGTGAGTCATGTAGGCCAGCGGATGTGATCAGCCGTAACTCGTCCATGCCGTTCACTCTAAGCGGTGGGCTGGACCCGCGGCATACTCCGCCTCCCCCGAGGTGTCCGGCGCAGTGCTCGTGCGGCTTTTCACGGATGGGTCGCGGGCGGCGTGCCAAGAGAATGACGACACATGAGACATTTCATAGACACCCAGGACTTCTCCCGCGAGGAGCTCGAGGAGCTCCTCGCGCTGATCGGGCTCCTGAAGGACGCAGACCGCGACGCTGCCGTTCCACACGTGCTTCACGACCGTTCGCTGGGGATGATCTTCGAGGAGCCATCCACGCGCACGCGCGTGTCCTTCGAGGTCGCGATGGTCAAGCTCGGCGGGCATGCCCTGTATCTGAAGCCCGGCGAGATCCATCTCGGCGTACGCGAGTCCCTGTACGACACCGCGAAGGTCCTGTCTCGTATGTGCGACGTGATCGAGGCACGGACGCTCAAGCACAGCACCGTCGTCGACCTCGCGGGTGACTCCGACGTGCCCGTGATCAACGGTCTGACCGACTACAACCACCCCACCCAGGTCGTATGCGACCTGCTCACGATGAGCGAGAACCTGCCGGAGGGCAGGCGCCTGGATGAGTGCACCGTGGTGTTCGTCGGAGACCGCACGAATGTCTGCAGTTCCCTGATGGCCATCACCACCCAGTTCGGGATGAGCTTCGTTCACGCCGCCCCGCCCGCCTACCAGGCACCTCCGGAGTGGATCGCCATCGGCGAGGCGAACGCCGAGCGCTCGGGCGGATCGGTGCGTGTGACCGATGACGTGGAGGATGCCGTCGCCGGCGCGGACTTCATCTACACCGACCTCTGGTGGTGGGTTGACCAGGAAGATCAGATTCCTGAGCGCAAAGCCGCGTTCATGCCGCGCTACCAGGTCAACGAGGCTCTCATGAAGCGTGCGCCGGCACACGCGAAATTCATGCACTGCCTCCCGGCTTCACGTGGCGTCGAGGTCACCGATGAGGTGATCGACGGTCCGCAGTCGGTGGTCTTCGACCAGGCGGAAAATCGTCTGCACACCGAGAAGGGAATCCTCGTGTGGCTGACCTACCCGACGCTTCAGCAGCCGAGCGACGAGGTTCTGCGCAAGCACGAGCGGCTGATCGATTCGCACCTGAAGTTCATGAGTTGGGACCGTGAGCCCTCGACCGAGCCCGCCGGTGCCCGCGAGCCGGCCCAGCCAAACCACGGATAGGAGGACACACGGTGGCCAGCGAGATGACAGCCACGCAGACCGAGGGTCCGCACCCCGAGAGGGTCAAGCGCCGGCGCGTCATGGGCGTCGTCGATATCACCCTCTTCACAGTCTCGGCGATGCTCGTCGTCGAAACGCTCACGGCGTCGGCTTCGATCGGAACGAAAACGATCGCGTGGTGGATCCTCGCGATCGTCCTGTTCCTCATCCCCTACGGCATGATCACCGCCGAGCTCGCGACCGCCTATCCGACACAGGGCGGCATCTACGTCTGGGTCAAGCAGGCGCTCGGTAGCAAATGGGCAGCCCGCACCACCTACTGGTACTGGGTCAACGTCGCTCTCTGGATGCCCTCGGTGTTCGTGCTCTTCGCCGGGGTCTTCTTCCAGCTGTTCGGGAAACACTACGCCGAATGGCCCGCCGGCAAGTGGCCTCAGGTGGCGATGGCCGTGGTGCTCGGGGTCATGATCCTGGTGCACGAGTTCGGCCATTATGCCGCCGCCAAGTCGTTTGGTGTCCGCGTGGACGTGTTCTCCATCGGCTTCGGCAAGCGGCTGACGGGCTTTCGCCGCGGCGAAACCGATTACCGCATAAGCGCCCTGCCGCTGGGCGGCTACGTCAAGATGGCGGGCGAGAGTCCTCTGGAGTCTCGCAGCGGCGCGCCCGATGAATTCATGTCGCATCCCCGCTGGCAGCGCTTCGTGATAGCCCTTGCCGGCCCAGCCATGAACATCATGCTGGCTATCGCTCTGCTGACGGTCGTGTTCATGGTGCACTACGAACGTCCGCAGTTCTTCGATCAGCCCGCGATTGTGGGCTGGGTAGTGGACGATTCACCGGCCGCCCGGGCGGGCATCGAGCAGGGCGACCGCATCGTGCGTATCGATGGCGTGCAGAATCCGAACTGGGAAGACGTCGTCCTCAAAGTGATGATCAGTCCCAAGCAGCCGGTCGACATTGCCATCCAGCGCGGCAACGACATTCTGGAGAAGCAGGTCAAGCCCGACCTCGAAGGCTCCGGGTTTGACGAGTACGGCAGCGTTGGCGTGGAGCCTGAGCAGCCCGTCATCGTGGCGGGACTTACTCCCGATATGCCGGCGGTCAAAGCCGGGATTCAGGTGAATGATCAGATCGTTGCCATCGACGGCATTCCAATCCATTCCCGGCTTTCCATCCGGCACTATTTGCAGCAGAACGGCGCTAAGGCGGTCGATGTCACGGTTGGCCGCGCCGGAAAAGAGCTGCACGTCAGCATGACTCCGGTGGAAAAAGTGGAGGAGGGGCAGAAAGGATTCTGGCTGGGCTTCCTGATGGCAGCGCCGGCCACCAGCGTCGAGAAGCTGCCCTTCACCCAGGCGTTCAGCCTGTCGCTTCAGGAAAACAAACGATTCTCGCTGCTGATGATTGACCTGATCCAGAAGCTGGTGGAGCACAAAGCTTCCATCAAGCAACTCGACGGCCCCATCGGAATCGCGCGGGCTTCGGGCGATGCGGCGCGCCAGCCCGGCTGGGCTCCATTGCTGAATCTCATGGCGATGATCAGCCTGAATCTCGGCGTCCTCAACCTGCTTCCCATTCCCATCATGGATGGCGGCGTCATTCTGCTGCTGCTCATCGAGTCGATTATGCGGCGCGATATCAGCTTGCGCATCAAGGAGCGCATCTACCAGACTGCATTTGTCTTCATCGTGCTGGTGTTCGTGGTAGTCATCTACAACGACCTGATGAAGGCCTTGCCGGGACTGGCGCAGCGGTTGCCGTAAGGAACAGTTTCGAGTTTCCGGTTTCGAGATCAGATGGGGCGCGAAAGCGCCCCGTTTTATTTGCGCCCGCATGCCGCAACGATCTCACGGAGAAGTGTCGAGGGACGACTTGACGATAGGGCATTGGCCTGGAATAAGGCGGAGAGTAGCCAGGTCCAGTCCGAGCCGTCGGCGATCTCCGTTTGCAGGTACGACCTCACTCACACGTGGCAACTTGTCGGGAAAAAGAATGTCCAGCTCGTCGGCGTCTCGGAGTTGAGTGAATTGGACCTGGTACCTCGTTAACTCCGGGGTAGCAACCCGCAGGGTTTGTGTTTCACTTCCCATTCGGACGGTCAGTGTCTTTCCAGGCAGCCATGAGATTGCCCGTGCAGTAAAGTCCACGCAGAGCGGTCCACTGAAACCTCGCGTGAATGCGAGACCGGCAACGTTTCCCAAGTCCTCATCCGTCCAGCGTCCCCAACCCTCACGGCCGGACAGACCGCGAGTAGATTGCACCCACTCGGGCAGCCCATCACGGCTGAAAATCATTCCCTGCTCAGGTGAGCCGGGGTAGCGCGCAGGATTCCAATCCAGGGAGGTGTGATCGATATAGAACGCCTTGTATGCCGGACTGACATGCGGATGCAGCACGGCAAAAAGCGCCGCGGCATAAACCGATAGCAATAGTGTAATGACCAGCCAGATTGCCAGAGTCTTCATTCCACCTCACGCTACGAAGTTCAGTCCGCTGCTCGTTATTGGGCGAATGGCAGTCACGCCAGTTCTGGCGCACACTTGCTGCATAATTTACACTAAAACCCAAGAAGGTGGTCTGCACGGAGTGATCGGCACAGAATCGGAAGCGCGAGTTGCAGCAGAGCCAACTGACGACGGGGACAGAGTGGAAGTCTCCATCGTTCTCCCTTGCCTGAATGAGGCGAATTCCGTTGGGATCTGCGTGGACAAAGCACTCGAAGCCCTCCGCTCGGCTGGGCTGAGAGGCGAGGTAATCGTTGCCGATAACGGCTCGACGGATGGTTCCGTTGAACTCAGCCGATCCCACGGCGCGCGAGTGATTCCGGCGACCAAACGAGGCTACGGGGCAGCTCTCCGTACGGGCATTTTGGCGTCGCACGGCCGCTTCATCATCATGGGTGACGCCGACGACAGCTACGATTTCGCTGAAGTCCCGAAATTTGTGGCGAAATGGCGCGAGGGCTATGAGGTTGTCATGGGCAACCGTTTCCTCGGAGGTATCAAGCCAGGCGCCATGCCGTGGCACCACAAGTACGTTGGCAATCCGGGGCTCACGACCCTCCTGAACGTACTTTTTCGCAGCGGCATCGGCGACAGCCACTGCGGTATGCGCGGTTTCACCCGCGACATTTTCGACCGTATGGACCTGCGCAGCACTGGGATGGAGTTTGCCTCGGAGTTTGTCATCAANNAGAGGTCCCGATCACCCTGTGGCCGGACAAGCGTGGGCGGCCGCCCCATTTACGCAGCTTCCCTGACGGCTGGCGACATCTGCGCTTTATGCTTCTCTACGCCCCGAACTGGCTTTTTCTACTCCCGGGAATTCTGCTCATGGTTTTAGGGCTTACGCTGGTGTTTTGGCTCCTGCCTGGTCCGCGGCACATCACCGACCATGTCGTGGTTGATATTCACACCATGGTATTTGGCGTCATGTTTACGTTGATGGGCGCGCAGATCACGGCCGTCGGGTTCTTTGCCAAGGTCTTTAGCTACGCCGAACGTTTTGATCGCAACTCCATTTCTCTGCAACGAGTGTTGCGCCGTGTTCAACTCGAGCATGGGCTGGCCTTGGGGGGTTTGCTTTTTCTGACAGGCTTAGCCGGATGCGCCTGGATCACGTGGGGATGGGCGGCCAGCGGATTCGGTCCTCTGTATGAAGGGGTGCGCGCAGTCTTGTTCTGGTCGATGTGGGCGTTCCTGGGCGTCCAGGTGATCTTTTCTTCCTTTTTCCTGAGCATGCTCGGTATCAGCCGTGATATCTACATTGGCGACTACGAGCGGGCGGGCGACCTAAGAGCTTGAGCCTCCAACTTCTCGGAAGGGTACACGGACGGTTGGTGCACCGTCGCCGGGTTACCGTGCTTGCCCAACGGTTGACGGCCATGCTTCCACCTGCCTCAAGCTTGCTGGATGTCGGCTGCGGAGACGGCACCGTCGCCAGACTACTGTCCGCGGAGGTTCCGGGTCTCTCCGTGTCCGGAGCGGAATATTCTCCACGCCCCAACTGTGCCATTCCCTGTCTGGCCTTTGACGGAGTTCATTTGCCGTATCAAAACCAGTCTTTCGATGGTTGTGTTTTGGTGGACGTCCTGCATCACACCCAGCATCCGCTCGCGACCTTGCTCGACGCCGTACGCGTCTCGCGGGATTTCATTCTGATCAAAGACCACGTTGCGGAGAGTGCGCTGGATCGCTGGATCCTGCGTGTGATGGATTGGATCGGTAACCGGCCCCATGGCGTCACGCTGCCGTATGCTTATCTGTCCACTAAACAATGGCAAGAACTTTATCGCGGGGCCGGTCTTGTCGAAGTTCGTACCGAGCGGACAATACCGCTGTACCCTCCGCCGTTCTCATTCGTCTTCGGCAGGAAACTGCACTTTATAACGCTCCTGAGAAAACAAGCCGAAACCGGGGAGCGCGGCTAGCCTTATAGTCATTGCTCCGGCGACATGCAGAGTGGCGGGGCCTTTGTTGCACTTTACACGACAAAGTTATGTCCGCTGAACCACTCCACGATCATGAATGATGCCATCCCGGACGCGAACGCCAGGTAAACTGACCACCATGCAGCATGCCGCCTGAGAACGTAGTAGATCATGTACAGGAATGGCGGTTGCCACCAGATATACCGCGCCATCCCATATGGAGCGAAACCAGCGGACAGCGGAATAAAGATCGCGAGTGCCAGATAGAGCCCCAGCTCAGGCTTTCGCAGCTTAAATAACCAGGCACTGGCCACCAGACCAGCCAGGGACATCGCGCCCCATACCCGAAACCAATGGTGAGCCGCCAGACTCATCCAGAGCATGGAAAGCGGATTAACCGATGACTTTCCGTCAGCGAAAGCGACATGAATGTGGATCTGGGCGAGTGCATCACCGCTTTGGCGATATAGATACAGCATGTAGACCGCCGTGCCCAACGGGCACAGTAAGAGGCCGATAAGCCTCGCCGGATCGCACTTGCGCCAACTGGGGCGCCATCCCATATCTCTGAGCCATATCAGCACATAGGAAATGGAGAACAAAACTCCGACCACGCGGGCGGCGGAAAGCAATGCCGCGGTTATGCCAGTAGCGATCCATTGCTGCTGGCTCGCCAGATAGAACGCGAACGCCACCAGCCCAAAATAGAGGGGCTCGGCGTAGCCTGCGTGGGCATAGATTAAGTACGGATTGAATGCCACCAATGAGCCGGCCTGAAAAAGATGCACCGTTGTTTTGGCCTGACCACTCACCATCAAGAGGAAGCTATATATGGCGAACAGCAACTCCGCCTTACTGGCAAGGACAAGACTGAGAGGTATCGAGAGTTTCAACGAATGTTGAAGCAGATAGGCAGTTAGCGGGAAGAGGGGGTGGAAGCCCCAATTCGCACAGCCCCCTTGTTCGCGGTGCGGAGCCTTATCATACCCGCGTTCGAGCACGGTACCGTACCAGCCGCAATCCCATCTGCAAAGGCTGGTAACACCAGCATAAGATGCATTACCTTCCCAGGTTGCAATTCTTGCAACTCCGGTCACAAACATATTGCTGGCAATCCATAATGCAATTGCCACCCAAATGCGCGGGTTTCGCCGGATGATTCCGCCGATTCGGTCGCCTCCAGAAGCAGTTGCGGATGTTATTGTGGCGCACATTATCAAGAATCTCGATGCCCAACTGCCCCACACTATACCCTTTCGTGGATTCCGGCACAGCATTACTTTCTTGGGCCGGGGCGCGGCACAGGGTCCCGTGTGCCCCAACGCGAATCCCGCGCTGTTGACCACTGCCTTGTCATTCGGTCTGGTTGAACGCCTCGACGCGCCTTGCTCCCGCTTCCGGTTTGCCTGACTTGCCAAGCCCGCACTAGACTGACACAGCACCCTTGGACGACGGCCATCGTTTTCCACCGGCTGCATGCGACTACCGTGGAGATTCTCGACCTCAGGCACTTTTCGTCGGCCGACCTGCGTTCCCTGCTGGAGGAGGAGGTCGAGACCTGGCGCGGGCTGCTGTGCTGGGACTATCGCAGCTCGGCGGACATGATTCTGCGTTATGTCGATGCCAAGATCCTGCCCGGCTACGCCGCGGTGGAGCGCGGCAGCATCATCGGTTACTCCTTCTTCGTGTATGAAGGCAGCAAGGGCGTCGTCGGAGACCTGTTCGTCTCGCCGCGCCGCGACGACGCTCGCCAGATCGAAGCGCAAATGGCCGAGCACGTAATCGAGACCCTGCAACAGTCGCCTGGAATCCATCGTGTGGAGGCACAGTTGCTGACCCACCCAACCGACGACCTGGCCGGCGTGTTCTCCTCGGCGGGCTTCCAGCGATACCGGCGGCTGTTTCTCGAGCTGCAATTGCGCCATCACGAGGCCCGCAGAATTCCTCTGATGGGGCTGAAACACGACATCCAGATTCGCCCCTGGATCGAGCAGGACTACCAGCCGGCAGCCAGCATCATCACGGCCTCCTACCGCGCCCACATCGATTCCGAGATCAACGACCAGTACCGCACTCATGCCGGCTCCATACGTTTCCTGAACAATATTGTGCGTTTCCCCGGATGCGGCGTCTTCGACGCCGAGTCCTCGTTCGCGGCGATCCACCGTCCAACCAATGTGCTGGTGGGATTGATTCTGTGCTCGCGGGTGAAAGATGATGTCGGCCACGTCACCCAGGTTTGTCTGCTGCCCGAATACCGGCGGCAAGGCATCGGCGAAAACCTCATCGCCTGCACCGCCAATGCTCTGGCGAGCCGGCATTGCAGCCGTCTGACGCTGACCGTTACCGAGATGAACGATCGCGCGGTCGGCCTCTACAAGCGGCTTGGCTTTGTGGAGAGGAATGTGTTCGACGCGTTCGTGTGGGAAGGGTGACACGGCGCCCCACGCGAACGTCGATCGAGTGTGGCCCTCTTCCGATTGCTGATCGCTCCCACGTCTACTGCTTGCCCGTGGCCGCGGACCTGGTGTACGTAATGGTCACTACGTCCTTCAATGAGTTCGCGTCGGGGCCCGTCGCCATGGTCATGACGAAAGAATCGGGCTGCCAGTTGGAATAGGTGAATCTGGAGACGGTCTTCTGCCCGTTCATTTCACCTTCCATCATTCCCACCAGGGTCTCGCCGTCCCACTTGGTTGTGCCGCTGGCGTCGCATCCATTCGGCGTCATGCTGTCGCACCAGAGCCCACGATAGGCCTGGACTTTGGGGTCCCACCAGAATGTTCCAAATCCGCTGAAGTTGCTGCCCATCATGCCGCTGGAGTGGTAAGTCTCCAGCAACGACAGGCCGCCTGGACCGGCCCACAATCTGGCCGTACCCTTGCCGCTTCCACCGTTGGGAAACATGGGACTGGGCTCGGACTTCTCCGTAACCGTCCAATTGCCTGACAACGCCTTGATCAGCCTGGTCATTTCCGGAGAAGGCTGCGGCGGCGGCGGCATCTTGGCTTGCGCGACCGACCGGCTGGCCAGGGGCTTTGGCGGCTTGTCGTTGTCCTGTGCCAGCACGAGTGCCGAGATGACGGCGATCAGCGTTATCAGAAAAAATCCCCCACGAATGATCTTCATCGTCCCTCCTGTAGAACAGAAGCCTGCGGCAAGAATCTTATACGAAGGCTCTGGAGGGCGTCAGCGGGTAATGGCGGAAGAATCCGCCGTCACCCTTTTGCGATCATCCCACGCGCCCTGGGTGAGGTTTTTCTAGACCTAACCTGTGATATAGTTTTTGACGGTTAGGAGAAAAGAATGGCTGCAGTCCAACGTATTCTCAATCATTACGATGGCGTGCTGAACGGTAATGCCTGGCATGGCGATGCTGCTTGGCCGGTTCTCGACAGTATCTCGGTTCAGGAAGCCGCCGCACGGCCCATCCCCGGCGCGCACACCATCTGGGAGATCGTGATGCACATGATCTTCTGGGAGAATGTCGCTACGCAGCGGCTTGCCGGCCTGCGCGCCGGACTGGTCGAGGAGCTGAACTTCCCAGCCATGCCCGCCGCAAGCGGGGAGAACTGGCACAAGACACTCGGCCAGTTCCGCGACTCCAATCGCGCCTTTCGCCGAGCGCTGGCTAAGCTCGATGCAGACAAGCTGGACGAGCTGACCGCTGCCGGCAAGCGCACGTTTTACGGGGAAGCGCACGGCATTCTCGAACACCATGTCTACCATCTGGGGCAGATCGTGCTTCTGAAAAAAATGCTGGCGTCCCCGGGTCCGTGATCGCGAAGAATTGCCTTCGCGCGACTGCGGCCTTATCGCCCTTCACGGCCCGAATCTCGCTGTTCGCGGGTTTGTAATTCTGTAGTACGGGTGCTAACATCCGGTCTCGCGGGTTTTTCAAGGAGGGTTTATGTCAGATCGCGATAGTAGTGGTTTTCTGTGGTTTTTAGCGGGCTTGGGCATCGGCGCCGCAGTAGGGATTTTGTACGCTCCCAAGGCGGGCGGCGAGTTACGTCAGCAGCTCCGCGATGCCGCGGAAGAAGGCCGCGATAGCGTGAAGGAACGGGCCCGGCAGGCGCGCGAGCAGGCGGGTACCTGGGCTGAAAAGGGACGCGATTATCTGAGTCAGCAGAAGGAACAGATTCGCTCCGCCTACGAAGCCGGACGCCAGGCTTATCGTGAGGTCACGGCTGAAAATGCCGAAGGCGTAACGCCTAACGTGCCTTAGGTTGCGCCCCGCAATTTAGACGGACTGCCGAGACGTTTGCATAGTCCATGGTCCAGGTCGCCGGATGAAAGCTGCGTGATCGTAAGCTCGGCGAATTAAGCTGTGGAGACTCCAGTTCTGCAACTTCTTCCATTGCGCTCTGCATCGGTTGGGAGTAGGTTTGACCCGCACGAGAGTTTTGCAAGTCCGTAGGTACCGTTATGGATGAAAAACTGACATTATTTATCGCTGTCACCGCAGTCGCGGTTGTGCTGCAGATGCTGATTCTGCTTGGCATCTACCTTGCAGTGCGCAAGCTGAGTGCCCGCATGGAAGCTCTGGCTGACCGGGTGGAAGACGCCACGAATACCTTGCAGGTACGAGTGCTACCGGTCATCGACAACGTCAAGTCGATACAGCAGGACGTTAAGGCCTTCGTGGAGACCGCGCGGCCTAAAGTCGACCTTGTGCTGGACAATTTGAGCTATATCAGCACCACGGCCCGGGGCAGCGTGGAGCGCATCGACACCACCGTGAACGATGCCGTCGATCGCATGCGGCTGCAAGTGATTCGCGGCGACGAAATGTTGACGCGCACCATGGACCGTATCGAGGAAACCACCGAGCAGGTGCAACGCTCGGTGCTGTCGCCGGTGCGCCGGGTCTCGGGAATCGTGCAGGCCATCAGCATTGGGGTCGGCAGTTACCTCGATCAGCAGAAGCGCCGGCGCAATGGCGGGCCTAGCGACGAGATGTTCATTTAACGGCAGTGGCTAGTGGTCAGTGGCTAGTGGCTAGAACTGTCTGGCGCCGTTGCCATCCCGCATAGATAGGGCGCAGCGAGGATGCGCCGTCGTAACCTCGTCTAACTGATCCAACCTCCGCCCACCACCACATCGCCATCGTAGAGAACCACGGCCTGGCCGGGCGTGATGGCACGCTGGGGCTCGTCGAAGGTGACGACCACGGTGTCATCGCCGCTGTTCTCGATGGTCGCATTGGCCGGCTCGTGACGATGACGGATCTTGGCCTGCACCCGCATCGGCTCCCGCAGGTCGTCAATGGCTATCCAGTTCACGCGCGTCGCACGCAACGTTCGCGACAGAAGATCTTCTCCAGTGCCGACCACAACCTGCCGCTTGTCGCCGCGAATCTCGATCACATAAAGCGGTGAACCGGTGGCGATGCCCAGGCCCTTGCGCTGGCCGACGGTGAAGTTGTGTATCCCGCCGTGCGTGCCGATGACTTCGCCGGTGGTGGTGACCAATTCGCCGGCCGTGTCGGGAATCTCCTCGCCCTGCTCTTCCAGATAGGCATCCAGAAACTGCTTGTAATCGCCGCCGNNATCTCCTGCGAGTCGGGCTTCTCGAACAAACGTAGCCCGGCGCGCCTGGCTTCCTCGCGGACATCGGGCTTGCGCATCTCGCCCAGCGGGAAGAGCGTCCGGCTCAACTGCTCCTGCGTCAGACCAAAGAGAAAGTAAGTCTGGTCCTTGCTGCGATCGGCAGGCCGCTTCAGCAACCAACGGCCGCTGGCCTCGTCGAACTGGTTGCGCGCGTAGTGTCCCGTCGCCAGCAGCTCAGCGCCGATTTGCCTCGCCGTAATGAGCAACTGATCGAACTTCAGATGGTTATTGCACAAGCTGCACGGAATCGGCGTGCGACCGGAGAGATACTCGGCGACGAACGGCCGGACAACATCCTGCTCGAAGCGCTTCTCCTGGCTGACCACGTAGTAGGGGATGCCGAGGGTCTCGGCCACGCGGCGTGCGTCGTAAACATCGTCAATGGAACAGCAGCGGCCCTGAACCGACTCTGGCATGCCGTTATGACCGGCGAGCCGACGCTGGTTCCAGAGCTGCAAAGTGAGTCCCACAACGGGGTAGCCCTGCTGACACAGCATGGCCGCGACGGTGGAAGAATCCACACCGCCCGACATGGCTACGGCGATGGTCTGGGTCGACATTTTCTTTCTACGTTATCGGTCGGATGGTCCCAAGTCTGTTCCGTCGGGACCTGCACTCAGGACGGTTTTGTCCGGCATGAAGAAAAGCCAGTAGTCGTCCTGGTCGTCGGGATTGTCAATATAGTCCGCCGGAGAAACTACTAAGCGAAAGTCGGCAAACTGAAATTCCGTAACCGAGGCTTGCGGGTTGAATTTTACGTCGGTCAGGTCACATTCCTCGAGGCGTCGGACAGCAACTTCAATCGTGCGCCGCTCGGAATCGGAATCGGCCAGCTTTCGATCATTCCGATTTAGCACCCACGTGGACTGATAGATCCACAAGTGCCACTCGCCGTGAGTGTGGTGGTCTTCTTTAATGCGACGTCCAAACTCGAAAGTCAGAAAGCTCCCGTGGCCCAGGCGGGCGCGCCACGGGCGTTGTCCCATGACTGGCTGGAAATATTCGCGAATGTTCAGCGCAACGGTTTTCATAGCCAATTTATCCAAACATTCCGATACCTATCTCAACGATTACTTCACGGGAATATCGCTGTTTACTAACCTCTCTGTGCAAACGATCGCGTTCTTTCCGGGTGAGCCTGCGCCCCAAGAGCCGTCCAATTTCGCGAACGGCCCACCGGAACTGGCGGTTCTCTTCTTGATTCCCCAACTCGCAAGAATTCTATCCTAGAATCGAGCCAACCTGATGGGCTGGCAGAGCCGACTCCGACCTATCTGAGAGCCGACGGCAGAGGGCTGACAGCCGTTTTCTTGTACACCGGGCTGATCTCGCGCAGCCGATTCACTACCTGCGGAATCAATTCCAGCGCGAACTCCACATCTTCAGCTGTGTTCTGCTTGCCCAGGCTGAAGCGAATGCTGCCGCGCGCGCGGTCCGCCGACAGGCCCATCGCGGTCAACACGTGCGAAGGCTCGATTGCGCCCGACGAACACGCTGCTCCGGTTGAAACGGACAGCCCCTTGAGGTCGAGGGCGATCACCATCGCTTCGCCTTCAATGCAGTCGAAGCTGATGTTCGAAGTGTTCGGCGTCCGGGCCGCACCGCCGCCATTCACAGCGACCTGTTCAATGTTCTCGAGGACCGTGTTCTCCAGCCGGTCGCGCAGCGCCGCAAGTTGCGCAACACTACCGTCGGCAAAACCTGTACGCGCAATCTCCGCTGCCTTCCCTAGTCCAACGATGCCCGGCAAGTTCTCGGTGCCGGCGCGGCGCGAACGCTCGTGACGACCGCCGTAAAACAGCGGCTGCGGCAGAGTTCCTCTGCGCACAAAAAGCGCTCCCGTACCTTGCGGGCCGTGGAACTTGTGCGCGGAGATGGTCAGCAAATCGCAGCCGATCTCCTTGACGTCAACCGGAACTTTTCCCGCCGCCTGAACCGCGTCGGTGTGGAAGTAAACGTCGGCTTCCGCCGCGATCTTCCCGATCTCTTTCACCGCCTGCAAGACACCAGTCTCGTTGTTGGCGAACATGATGCTGATGAGTTTCGTCTCCGGCCGCAGCGCTCGCCGAATGTCATCGGGATCGACCAGCCCACGGCCATCCACCGGCAAGTAGGTTACGGTGCATCCCATCTCTTCCAGCCGGTGACAGGAGTTCAGCACGGCATGGTGCTCGATCGCCGAAGTGATGATGTGGTCACCCGGCCTTGCCAGTCCGAAGAGCGCGAGGTTGTCGCCCTCAGTGCCGCCGCTGGTGAAGACGATCTCCGCCGGACGGCAGTTCAGCAATTCCGCAACCTGCTCGCGAGCGTGCTCTACCGCAGAACGCGCCTGCTGGCCCTGATGGTGGATGGACGAAGCGTTGCCAAACTTCTCTAAGAAGCAGGGGCGCATTGCCTCAAACACTTCAGGCAGAAGCGGAGTGGTCGCATTGTTGTCGAAATACACCCGGTGCATCGTTGACCCTATTCTAGCTGTTTCATTGGATTCGGTGCGTGGTCGAGGAGATGCGGGATTGGGAGGACTTCCATGTGCCGCCCTGAAGGGGCTCAGGATAGTAATGCAGCGTACCCAGAACTTCGTCCTGGGCTAAACTGAATCGTCCCGCAGTAACGCGGTTGTTGGAAGCACGTCGTGAAACCTAAAGCGAAAAAACTGAGCGGCGATGGCAACGAACAAACAGTCTCCAAGGCTACGCTCAAGCTGCGTCTGTTGAAGCGGCTGAAATGCACTTTGAAGTATGAAAAACTGGCGTGGGATTGTGGAGCGAAGCTGGTTGCAGGCGTCGATGAAGTCGGGCGCGGGTCGCTGTTTGGGCCGGTTGTAGCTGCGGCAGTAATCCTCGATCCAAGGTACCGAATTCGTGGTCTGCGCGATTCCAAGCTGTTGGACCGCGAGGCCCGCGAGAAACTCGCGCCGCGCATTCGCGAGCACGCCCTGGCCTGGGCGATTGCCGCCGTCGACGTTGCCACCATCGACCAGATCAACATTTACTGGGCGTCGAAGCGCGCCATGGAAGAAGCGGTGGCGACGCTGACGCTGCGGCCCGACCACCTGCTGGTCGACGCGATGCGCATCACGTGCGATTGCCAGCAAACGCCGATCATTCACGGCGACGCGCTGTCCGCCTCGATCGCCGCCGCTTCCATCATCGCCAAGGTGGAACGCGACGCGATGATCAGCGCGTGGGACCCGGTGTTCCCGGAGTACGGTCTCGCCTCCAACAAGGGCTACAGCACGCCGAAGCATCTGAAGACGCTGCGCGAAAAAGGGCCGACGCCGTTGCATCGGCTGTCGTTTGCGCCAGTGTGGACATCGTCGGCGCCGCAGGAGGTGCTGGAGTTCATGTTGGAGGAGAATCCGAAGCAGGCGGGATGCCGCCTTAGCAATTAGCAATTAGCAATTAGCTTAGCGTCGAGCACTTGGCCTTGGCTGCGACGTTACGATCGCGAGATTTCGCAAATTGCTAATCGCTAATTGCTGCTACAGGCTCTTGAGAAATAGCTTGGCTTGCTGCAAGTGGGGAAACAGCTTTTCTTCCGCCTGAAATTCCGGCCCATGGACGCAGCGGCGGCTGCCGCGCAGCTTGACGGGGTGCTTGAGGTGCAGCATCTCGTGATAGACGATGTACTCCACGGCGTAGCGAGGCACGCGCGCGTGATCGAAGACGCGGCTGACCACGATGGCGTTGTGTGCCGGATCGTAGTGGGCAAGGCTGTTGCGCGCATGGGAACGGCTCCAGGTCATCTGCGGGCGAGCCAGCAAGCCGTAGAAGAACCGCTGATTCAGTTCCTCAAAAACCTGGTCTAGGTCGTATACCTGTCCGCGGGCGGAGGCGATTTGTTTTCGCCCGCGCACCTGCCGCAGCAAGTGCGCTTTGGCGCTCATATCGTGACTGGAGACGTAGCGGCGGTAGCGGGTTGAGTGCAGCGGCTGGATTGGCCGGCGATAGATCTTGGCCAGCAGGATATGCGCGATGGCCTCGATGACAGTTTCGGGCGAGCCTTCCAATAAGTCGGAAATTCGTACGTGGATCACGTCCTCGCGCAAGCGAATCGTGTTGTTGACATTGGCAAAGGCATAGAACTCCACCCGAATCTCGGGCATGGGAGCACGCGGACGAAGGTCACGATAGGCCCGCTGGAATACGTGTTGAAGGTCCTCGCGCAAGTTGTTACTAACCTACCATGAGCCGTCGGGCGACCACGCGACGACTATTGACCACGCAGATACTAAGGCATCGGTGCTATTGAAGTCGGTCGCAGCGTTCTGCTAATGTCGCTGAAGTAGTGTTGCAGTAAAACAAAATGGAGAGGCCGCCACAGGGGGAAATTTGGCGGCCTTTTTGTTTTGCCTTCGTCGTCATAGCTGTGCCGCCGCTCCGCGGCTCAATTATTTTTTCCACTTCACCGCGGGCTTACGCCCACGGCTAACACAAATGTTGCCGCCGCGCGGATCCTTCGATCCCGAAATGCGATGGTTTGTTCCACCGCGCAGCGCGAATTGCAGCTACGACACAGACACCTACGGCACCCGGTTAAATTCCCGGCCTACGGAGCGCTCCGCCTGCGGCTCCGTGCTTGGGCTAGGCTGTTCCGCGCCTACGGCGCTGGCTTTTCGTTCGCCGTACTCTGCTGCCGAAACGGAAGACTTGGTATTCACTCGACGCACACGTCGATCAGGGCGCTCCGAAACGCAAACTTAGTATTCACATTACGCACACCTTAGTTCGGACGCTCGGAGTAGATCTTGGTCAGCTTCTTTTGTTTGGCCAGTTCGTTCTGCTCCTGAAGTTCCTTACGGGTGTCGCCGGCGGTATCGCCGACAGCATCGGCGGCGTTGCTCAAGACGAATGAGAACTGTTCCAGTTCCTCAGGCGGCGATTGCTCCTTCAAGCGCCGCAGCTTCAGCTGCCACTCGCTGTTCGCCTCAATCAGCAGCGTCAGCCCTTTGCGCATGTCGGCCTTGTGCGAGGCATACATCTCCACGTTGTCCCCGATCTCATCCAACAGCGCGGTAAAGTCCTCCAGCAGGTCGTGGATTTGCATCGGCCGGTCCTTCGCATTCTTGGCACCGGTTTGCAACTGCTCGATGGCCGCCATGCGGTCACGCGCGAACTTCACCATCAACTCCAGCCGCTTGTCCGGCCAGTCGGCCGCTTCCCGCATCTGGTCCACTTCTTTTTCGTTGAGCGGATCGCGGCGCTGGGCCATGCTGCTTGCAGGCAGGAAGCACAGCAACAGCGCCAGGAGCGTCGCACACTGGATTCGACGCCTGTTCATGATCGGCCTTTCGGTTGGGCTTCCGGTCCCCACATTTTGACCATCAAATCGGTGCGGACCTGCTCAATTTCCTCAACCGCCTGCCGCACCGGAGGGCGGTCTTCGAACGCCAGCGATTCGCCGATGTCGTGCATTCGCTCGGCTAACTTCCGCAGCCTGATTTCGGTTTCCTTTAGTTGTTTGCCGGAGGACGCCGCCGCATCGGCCCCCTTGCGCGAATACTCGACCACCTCTTTGATCTCGGCTTGCGCCTTGTCGACCTGGCCGTCTGTAAACAGGTTGTTGGCGCCTTCCAATTGCAGCCGGGCGTATTCCAGGCACAGCTTGGCCTGCTCAGCGCCATGCGCCGCGTCGGCCTTGGCTTTGAGGCTGGCCAGGGTCTCCACGGCCGCGAGCGAGATGCTGCTGAGCATCATCAGGGCCGCCGCGGCTAGGCAATAGGCGCGCATACTACTTCTTGATGCGGTACTTGTCCGCGTTCTTGGGATCGATGGCAATTAGCCGGTGGCGCGCCTGCCACTCCTCGTCGGGAAACTTGCCGGCGTCCACGGCCAGGAACTTCTGATAGTATTCCACCGCCTGCGGTACCTGCTTCAAGTTGTCGAACGTCGCCGCG